>JAEHDT010000050.1 GCA_016880225.1 Gemmatimonadota bacterium
CGCCTCGCGGACCTGGTCGGCTACGTGGGAACGTGGTCGGCGGTGTGGGCGCTCGAGCGCGTCGCAGGACCCGGCCCGTTCGCCGCGTTCCGCCGCGCGCTCGCGGACGCCTGGGGGCCCGCGGAGATGGTGCGCGCCGTGAGCTGGCCCCTCGCGCTGCGGGTGGGGCGGGTCTAACGAGACTGCTGCCGCGCCGCCGTCTGGAACAGGGGGAGATACCGCCCGTAGCCCTCCGCCTCGAGCCGCTCGACCGGAATGAAGCGGAGCGCCGCTGAATTCATGCAGTAGCGCAGCCCGCCGGGCGCCGGCCCGTCGTCGAACACATGGCCGAGGTGGGAATCCGCGTGCGCGGAGCGCACCTCGGTGCGCACCATGAACAACGAGCGGTCCACGTGCTCGCGCACGTTCTCGGGCTCGAGCGGCTTCGTGAAGCTGGGCCATCCGGTGCCGGAGTCGTACTTGTCGAGCGAGCTGAACAGCGGCTCGCCGGAGACGACGTCCACGTAGATCCCGGGACGATGGTTGTCCCAGTACTCGTTGCGGAACGGCGGCTCGGTGGCATCGTGCTGGGTGACTTCGTACTGCAGCGGGGCGAGCGAGCGCTTCAGCTCGGCGTCGCCAAGCTTCTTGAAGTGCATCGGATCCCATCCTTTCACGGTGTGCTGGGCTTCCGCGACGCGGGCGGCGCCCGCGAGGATGACGGCAAGGCCGAGCGCCCGAATGAGGGTCATGGGGGACGGGGTCATACCCTCAATGTGGAGGGGGCGCGTGCCCGAAGGAAGTGACGTGGCTTGAAGGCTCTCGTTCGCAGGAGGTACGTTGCGATGGACCACGGTGGATGTCCCCGGAGGCGAGTTGCGGAATGGCCGACGTCGCTGCCGTACTGATCCTGGCGGTGTGCGGGCTCGCGGGCCTGCTGCTCGTCCCGTTCGGGTTGCCCGGCCTGTGGGTGATGGCGGCGGGCTTCCTCGCCTATGGGGGGCTCACGGGGTTTCGATCGATCAGTGTGGCCATGATGGCGATCGTCGTCGGCCTCGCCTTCCTGGGTGAGATCGTCGAGAGCTGGCTGGGCTTCCGCTTCGCGCGGCGCTACGGCGGATCGAGCCGCGCGGGATGGGGGGCGCTGCTCGGCGGTCTCGTCGGCGCGGTGGTCGGGGTTCCGGTTCCGCTGGTCGGGAGCGTGATCGGCGCGTTGGTGGGGTCGTTCGCCGGCGCCGCCCTGTTCGAGTACAGCGTGTCGCGCCGGGCCGAGGTGGCGGTCGGTGCCGGGTGGGGAGCCATGGTGGGGCGCGCCGCGGCCGCGGCCGCGAAGATCGCGCTGGGGGTGGTGATCGGCGTCGTCAGCCTGTGGGCGGTGCTTCGCCGCTGAGGCGGGCCGCCCCCATCGTCTTCTCGAATGCCGTGAACACCCGGTCGGACCACCAGCGCCGGCACGCCGTGATGCGCGCGAGCGCTTCGTCCGGGGGGAGCGCCGCTTGGTCGAAGCGGCCGGTCGTCAGCGTATCGTAGGCCTCCACGATGCCGACGATCTGTGCCGCGAGCGGGATCTGGTCGCCCTCCAGCCGGTCGGGATAGCCGGTCCCATCGTAATGCTCGTGGTGCCAGCGGATGATGGGTTTCAGGTCCCAGGGAAACTCGATGCTCGCGAGCAGCTCGACGCCCCAAACCGGATGCATCCGTACCAGCTCGAGCTCGGCGGGAGTCAGCGGACCGGGCTTGTGGAGGATCTCGTGCGGCACGCGCACCTTGCCGACGTCGTGCAGGTAGGCACCGAGCAGGATGGTCGTCTCGGTCCGGTCGTCGAGGCCCAGCGCGCGGGCCAGCGCGACGGCCATGCGCGCCACCCGCTCGCAGTGGCTGAAGGTGCGGCTGTCGCTCGATTCGATCGAGCGGCCCCACTCGCGAACCACGGCCAGGTACGCGCCCTGGAGCTCCGCCATCTTGCCGCCCACATGGACGAGCTCCACCCGTGCATCGAGCCGGCGGAACAGCCGGTAAGCGGCGTTGAGCAGCCCGAGCGCTTCCTGATTCCGCCCCATCGCCTGATACAAGAGCGCCAGCTCGCGGGATGCCTCCGCCTCGGCCAGCACGGAGCCGGCCGCGATGGCCAGCTCGATGGCCGTGCGCAGCCGTGACTCGGCCAGGGTGGGGCGGCCGGTCTCGCGGTACACCGTGCCGATCACGCGGTAGGCATCGGCCTTGGGCGCCCGCGCGCCCAGCCTGTCGAACAGCGCCAGCGCCGCCTCTGCGCCCTGCTGCGCATTCTCGAATCGCTGGCGCGCCACGTCCACTTCCGCGTGGTTGACCAGACACAGACCCTCCAGGTATGCGTCGCCGGTCCGTTCGGCGAGGGCGAGACTCTCGCGGAAGTAGCATTCTGCCGCGGTGTAGCGGCCACGGTCCGCGTTGACCATGCCGAGGTTGTGGTAGGTGATGGCGCACCCGTGGGGATCGCCGCACTCGCGATACGCCGCCAGCGAGCGGTCGTAGCGCGCGACGGCCTCGTCCAGGTCGCCCTGGATGTTCGCGAGGATGCCGAGGTTCTGCTGCACGCGTGCCCGCAGCTCCCGGCTCGATCCGCCCAGCTCGAGCGCGCGGAGAAACGCGTCGCGGGCGTGCTCGAGGGAGCCCGTCGCCAGATCCAGACCGCCCAACGTGTTCAATGCCTCGGCCGCGAGGCCGTCGTGGCCGATGCGGCAGGCGACGTCGTAGCTGCGCCGGCACAGGTCGCGGGCCGGGGCCGATTCGTCCCGCTGCTGGCGCACGATCGCGAGCCGCCGCAGCGCCTCGGCGAGCACGGCCGGCTCCCCAGCGTCCTCCGCCATCCGGATGGCGATCTCGTAGCACCCGATGGCCTCCGGAATCGCTCCGGCCCGCTGCCGCTCGCGGGCGTCCTGAAGCAGTGCCGCGGCGTGCGGCGGCCCGGCCCGGCGGGTGCTACCAGGCGATCGCATACGTCGAGAAGTGCTGCACCTGTCCCGTGACGGTCCGCGAGAACAGGTTGTCGAGCGACACGAGGTACTCGAGGATGACCAGTGCGTCGCTCGTGTAGGCGATTCGCTTGGGCACGAGCGACGCGAGGGCGTCGCAGTTGGCGTAGCTCATGGTGAGCGACGCGGGACGCAGAAAACGCAGTCCCTCGGGCTGGAAGTGAACCTGGTTCACCGTGTCGGCGGGTGCCAGCGCGGTGATGCTCACCGGCTCGACCAGTGCCCCTGCCGGCACGACGAGGCGGTGCGCGCCCACGGAGAGCGTTCCTCCGTCGGGCCCGATCGTCTGAGTGACGGAGTCGGCCGGCAGGGGAGCGCAACGGAGCAGGCCGGTCGCGCTGGTCAGCGAGGGCGACGTACGGGGCGCGAGCGGCGCGGAGTCGCCGCAGCTCAGCAGGGCCAGCGCGGCGCTGCCGAGCAGCATGCGGCGGACGAGTGGAATCGCCTTCATGCGGACGGTCTCCTGGTGTCGGATGCGACGGCGGCCGGACTGCCATGCGACGGCGACGGGCGGCCGGACGGGACGTGGGGAGCGCCGTCGAAGCGACGCACCCACGGCGCGCCGGGCTCCGGCGCGCCGCCACGCACCGCGGCGTTGGCGCGCACCAGCAAGTCGACGGGATCCGTGGGCGAGTACTTGAGGTTCGCCACCGCGTCGTAGCCGGCGCGGAGCGTCGTGCCGGGCAGGAGCGGAACCGCGTCCGCGGTCACGTCACGCAGCGCATCCGCTACGCGATGCGCCAGTTTCACCGCCCCGACGTGGTCGGTCGCGGGTGCCAACACCGCGATCTCCGTCGCGCTGAACGCGCCGACGACGTCCGAGAGCCGGGCGGCACGCGCGATCGTGCTTGGGACCCGGGGGTCCACGGGGTCGGCGTCGATCGCAAACACGACGCAGGCAAGGCCACCGTGCCGCCGGGCCATGAGGGCGCCGAGCTCGCGCGCCCGCCGCGCCAGGACCGCCCGCCCGTGAACGGCCGTGGTGGGGTCTGCCAGATCGTCGGCCAGCGCCACGTCGATGTTGCGCTTGGCCTGCACGTAGATCTGCAGCGTCACCGCGAGATCGTCCGGGTCGCGCGGGTAGCGGAGGAAGTCCCACACGCCGGCGCGCAGCGCGGTCACGCGTTGCTCCGGCGTGGGCGTGTCGCCGGCGATCATGAGAATCGGCACGTAGTGGCCGATGTGCGGATCGGCGTGCAGCAGGCGGCACGCCTCGATCCCCGGCACGTCCGGCAGGTCGGCCTCGACGATGATCACATCCGGCCGGACCTCGCGCGCCATCTCGTGCGCCAGCGTGCCGCTGTGCACCTGGATGACGGCGAAGTGGCCGCCGCCGAGAGCGCTCGCCAGCCACTGCTCCTTCGAGATGACGAGCAGGACCACCGGAGGCATCGTAGTTGTCGCGTCCATGGGCTCATGTATCGCGGTCGCAACAATCGGGCCCCCGACGGCGCTCAGGGTGAGGTTTCCCCGTAAGCGCGGCTCAGACAAATTGTTGGGACCACCGCGGGTGAGTCGGGCCCGGCGGCTGGTGTGGCGGCGACGCATCGGGCTCCTGCGGCCGCCCGAGGGGAACCAGGTGTGGCGGCGGCGATCTAGCGGGCGCCCGCCAAGCGCTCGACGAGGAGAGTGGTCCCGAGCTGCACGACCAGGATCGCCACGAGCACGGCGGCCCGGAGGTTCTCGTACCGCCGCCCGCGGCGCCATAGAGCGCCGCCTGGGGGATGCACATCAGCGGTGCAGGGATGCGTTGAGCGTGGCCCGGCGCGACCGGAAGGGCGTGCAGGCCGAGCAGGCACAGCAGCGCGCGCCTCATCGGGAGGACTGTGTGGCGGAGTGGACGGGTGTCAAATCAATGGGCCGCGTGTGTCTGGCCGCCGCCGGCGTGGCGGTCGTCGGCTCGGTGCGCGCCCCAGGCCAGGCGCCCGTGGGCCGGCTCGAGGAGCGGGTCACAAGCACGACCGACAGCGCCCAGGCGTACGCTCTCTACCTGCCGCCGGGCTACACGACCGAGCGCCGCTGGCCGGTGCTGTTCGTGCTCGATCCCCGCGGGCGGGCCCTGCTCGGGCTGAAGCTGTTCGAGGCCCCTGCCGCGCGCCTCGGGTGGATCGTGATGAGCTCCTACAACACGCTGAGTGACGGCCCGCCCGAGCCGAACGTGAACGCCATGAACGCGATGCTCGCGTCGGCGCAGGCGCGGCTTTCGATCGATCCGAGGCGGCTGTACCTCGCCGGATTCTCGGGCACGGCGCGGGTGGCGTTGCGGTTCGCCGTAACGCTGCGCGGCAACGTAGCGGGCGTGGTGGCCGCGGGTGGCGCGCTGGGGTTCGAGCTGGGAGGGCCGGAAACCGCGTTCGCCGCCGACTCGGGCTTCGCGTACTTCGGTGCCGCCGGAACGCGTGACTTCAATTACGAGGAGGTGTTCGCACTGGGCGAGCGGTTCGGCGTCACGCGGGTGCCGTTCCGGGTGGTGGCGTTCGAAGGGCCGCACAGCTGGCCGCCGGCGAGCGTGTGCGGCGAGGCACTGGAGTGGCTGGAGCTGCGCGCCATGCTGGCGGGCCTGCGCCCGCTCGATTCGGCCTTCGTGCGCGCCCGGCTCGAGGACGATGGCGCGCGCGCCACGGAGCTCGAGCGCGCTGGTCGCTGGGCCGAAGCGGCTCGGCTCGACGAGGCCATCGCGCGCGACTACGCCCGCTGGCCCGGCGCCGCCGCCGCGGCGGAGCGGGCCGCCGCTCTGCGAAACAACCCCGTGGTGGTGCGCCACGAGCGTGAGGCCCACGAGCTCGCCGCGCGCGACCAGCGGCAGGGGCTGGAGCTCGAGAAGACGCTGGCGTGGGAGCGGGCCCAGCGACACCAGCCCACCCTCGAGGCATTGACCCGCAAGCTCCGGATCCCGGAGCTCCAGCGGACGGTGCAGCGCGGAGACAGCCTGGAGGCGGCGAGCGCGCGACGGCTGCTCGCCCGCATTTTCGTGTGGCTTTCCTTCTACCAGCCGCGGGCCTACCTGGCCGACGGCGTCGCGGACCGCGCCCTGCGCATGTTCGAGGCCGCGGTGGCGATCGCCCCGATTCAGGGAGAGGGGTGCGCGTTGCTGCGCCAGGCGCTCGCCGCGGCGACGGCGGAGCAGCGGGAGCGGCTCGCGGGCCAGTGCCCGCCCGGCGGCTGACGGTTGCCGCATTCCGACCCGTCGGTGCCGCAAAAACGCCCTATCAAGAATGGGCGCCCGCTCGTACTCTTGAGTGGCGGTAGGCGTCCGTCCCTTCCTTCAATTGCCGGAGACCGATACGACGTCGGATGCCATGCAGAACCGCGGTGAGGTATTGCGCCAGGCGAGCGTCGCGCTGCGCGGACGCACGGTCACGCTGTGGGAAGTCTCCGACCGAGCGGAAGTGTCGCCCGTACTCACGAGCGCGCCGCGCGCGACCGCCCGGGACACCGTCCTCGACCTCGATCGCACCCTGCATCACTGGGGCGCTCCGATCATCGAGGGCAGTCGCTGGGTCGGGTGCCGGCTGGACGACGCCGGGCAGTGGTGCGTGGCCCCGGTGCGGCGACACCCCGCCGCGCCGCCTCCGGGCGGCGTCGAGCGCCGCAGCCGCGAGCGCATCACCCTGGAGCTGGCGGGTCTCTGCCTCGGCCTCGTGGACCAGGGCACGGGCACGAGCCGGCCGCGTCTGGCGGAGCCGGACGCCCTGGCCGAGCTGGTGCGGCAGCCGAGCGTGATCGCGCACGAGGTCGCCAATCCGCTGACGGCCGCGCTCGCCAGTCTCGATCTCACGCTCGAGCTGGTGCGCTCGGCGGAGGCGCTCGAGCCCGCCTTCCGCGGCGAGCTGCTCGAGGAGCTGGCGGGGGTGGGAGAGGGCATGGACCAGGCCATCGCCTTCCTGCGCTCGATTCAGGACCGGGCCCGGGGCGGCCTCGCCCGCTCGGAGCGGTTCGATGCGGCACAGGTGGTGCGCTCGTGCGTGGCGCTGGAGCGGCCGCTGGCGCGGCGGCGCGGCATCGCGCTCCAGGGCATCGTCGCCGTGAGCGGCGTCTACCTCCAGGGCGATCCGAACGCGCTCTACCAGGTCCTCACCAACCTGATCCGCAACGCCGTCTCGGCGTCCCTGGAGCGGAACACGCCCGTCGTGGTCACGCTGGGCCAGGTCGGCGACGCGCTGCGCCTCACCGTGCAAGACAACGGCGTAGGCATTCCATCGGAGAACCTCGAGCGGATCTTCGAGCCCGGGTTCACCACGCAGGAGTTCGGCTCCGGCTCGGGCACGGGACTGACGGTCGTGCGCCAGGTCACGGAGGGGATGTTCGGCGGCCGCGTGGAGGTGGACTCCGCGGTGCGGCGCGGCTCGACATTCAAGGTCACCCTTCCGATTCCCCCCCAGCGAACGCCGCGCGAGCGGACCCCGCGCTGAGGCCGCCGGGGCTCGCTTGCCCCGGGACCGCCAGCGCCGCATTCTCGGGGGTGCTCACTCCCGGAGGATCGATGGGTCCGCGCCTGTGCGTCGCCGCCAGCTTGCTCCTTGCCGCCGCCGCCGGGGCTCAGCAACCGTCTCCGAAGGCGCCGTTCACCCTGCAGGAGGTGATGATCCCGATGCGCGACGGGGTGCGCCTCCAGACGGTCATTCTCACGCCGCTCGACAAGAGCGGTCCGCTGCCGATCCTGTTCCGGCGCACCCCGTACGGCGTGCCCGCCGCGCCCCCCGAACAGATGCCGTCGAGCTGGAAGGAGCTCGCGCAGGACGGCTACATCTTCGTGATCCAGAACCTGCGTGGGCGCTTCAAGTCGGAGGGCGTCTTCAAGCTCACGTCGCAGGTGGACCTGACGGACTCGACCGCGACCAACGAGACCACCGACGCGTACGACAGCATCGACTGGCTCGTCACGCACGTGCCGAACAACGGCAACGTGGGGATGTTCGGAGTGTCGTACGACGGGCTCACCACGGCGCTGGCGCTGCTGCACCCCCACCCGGCGCTCAAGGCGATCAGCGAGCAGGCGTCGCCC
Organism: Gemmatimonadota bacterium; assembly: GCA_016880225.1. Lineage (GTDB taxonomy): Bacteria > Gemmatimonadota > Gemmatimonadetes > Gemmatimonadales > GWC2-71-9 > AG41. The sequence goes on from JAEHDT010000050.1 coordinate 7,996, forward strand.
GTGGATCAGTGGATGAACGACGACGACCACCGCTACGGCGCGCTGCGCGAGAGCTATGCCTTCGAGTACGCGGTGCTCGAGCAGGCCGACAAGCACCAGAACACGCACTTCGCCTTCGAGACGTACGACACGTACGCCTGGTATCTGGCGCTGGGTCCGCTCGCGAACATCAACGAGCGCTACCTGCACGGCTCCATTCCCTACTGGAACGACGTCGTCGCCCACCCGGACTACGACGATTTCTGGAAGAAGGAGGCCTGGATCCGCCAGCTGCACGCTTCCACGGTCCCGAACTTGAACGTCGCCGGCTTCTGGGATCAGGAGGACCCGTGGGGCCCGTGGCAGATCTTCCGCCACGCCGCCGAGCACGATCCCGACCACACCAACTTCGTGGTGGCGGGGCCCTGGTATCACGGTCAGTGGCGCGCGCCCAAGGGCGACAGCATCGGGCTCATCGCGCTGGGCGGCCACGAGACGGCGCGCGAGTTCCGCGAGACGATCGAGGCGCCGTTCTTCCGCCACTACCTGTACGGCCGCGGCGCCAAGCCGGCGTGGCAAGCGGCGACGTTCCAGTCGGGCTCGAACCGCTGGCGCACCTACGCCGTGTGGCCGCCGCAGGAGGCGAAGCCGACGAATCTCTATCTCCACGCCGACGGCACCCTGTCGTTCGACCCGCCGCGCGCTGGCCAATATCGCGAGTACGTCTCCGATCCGGCGAACCCGGTGCCGTACCGGCAGCGCCCCATCTCGCCGACGTACCCTGGCGGCGATTGGCGCACGTGGGAGGTGGCCGACCAGCGCTTCGTGGACGGGCGACCGGACGTCCTGACGTTCGTGAGCGCGCCGCTCGAGCACGACCTCACGATCACCGGCGAGGTGGCGGCCGACCTGTTCGCCGCGACGTCCGGCAGCGACGCCGACTTCGTCGTCAAGCTGATCGACGTCTATCCCGAGGACGCGCAGGCGAACGCGTGGGATGCCGAGGCCGGCCCCGCGCCCGGGCAGTACGCGCGCTCGGTGAACGGCTACGAGCTGCCGATCGCGATGGAGGTGCGGCGCGGCCGCTACGTCGCGAGCTACGAGCGCCCCCGGCCGCTCGCGCCCAACACGCCGATCGAGTGGCACATCCCCCTGCGCGACCGCGACCACGTCTTTCTCAAGGGGCACCGGCTCATGGTGCAGGTGCAGTCCACGTGGTTCCCCCTGATCGACCGCAATCCGCAGCGGTTCGTGCCGAGCATCTACCGGGCGACCGCGGCCGACTACGTCCAGGCCACCCAGCGCGTGTACTGCTCGCCGTCGCGTCCGTCCCACATCGTGCTGCCGGTCGTGCCGCAGTGAGCGTCTGGGAAGAAGCCATCACGCGGCGGCTGCGCGCGCTGCACCTGGGCAGCATCAAGAGCCAGATCCTGGTGTTCGCGGTGGTCGCGACACTCGTCCCGACCCTCGCGACGACGGTCGTGTCGTACCGGCAGCTCCGGGAGTCGCTCGCGGGCCGTGTGGCGCTCGAGCTGCGCGGCGCGAGCGCCGGGGCGGCGTGGGAGGTCGATCAGTGGCTCGGCGAGCGGCTGCACGACCTGCACGTGGCGGCGACCTCGTTCGCGGTCTCCGAGAATCTGTCTCGGATGACCGGGAGCGGGGGCGGGCAGGCCGCCGGCCGGCTGCGCGACTACCTCAACACGATGCGGGAGCGGTGCAGCGACTGCGAGGCGCTGCTGATCAGCGACGCCCGCGGCCGCACCGTGGTATCGAGCGGCGGCCGCATGAGCGGCGTCCAGTTCAGCCTCGATCGATTGAGCGGCCTGCGGACGGCCGATGCCCTTGTGGGCGACGCGTATTGGGACGCGGGGCTGGGTAGAGCCGCGATCGCGGTCGCGGTTCCGGTCCGCGAGCCGGATGGCCGCTTTCTTGGCGCCCTCACCGCCAAGATCAGCCTGCGTCCCGTCGCCGACCTGCTGCAGCGGCTCGCACCGGACGGGGGGGAGGGGGGCGACCTCTTCGTGATGACGGAGCAGGGCCGGCTGGTCCTCAGGTCCCGGATGAGCTCGGCGGAGCTGATGCGGACGAAACTCCCGGTGGCGGTGACCCAGCCGCTGTTCGACAACGAAGGCGCGAGCGTCGAGTACCGGCGCGCCGACGGACAAGACGTCGTCGGCACGCTGCGGCGCGTGCCCGCGCTGCGTTGGGCGGCAGTGGCAGAGCTGCCGCGGCGCGGGGCCCTGGCCGGCGGAGCGGGTATCGCCAGCGTGATGCTGTTCGTCGTGCTGCTCGCGGGCCTGGGGCTCGTCGCGTACGCGCTGGGACTGTTGATCGTGCGCCCGCTGGGCCGCCTCACCGCCGCCGCCGCGAAAGTTGCCGCCGGAGACCTGTCGGCCGAGCTTCCGGTGGGCGGCGGGGGCGAGGTGGGCTACCTGACGCAGGTGTTCAAGAACCTGGTGACGCGGGTGCGGGAGCGGGAAGGGCAGGGGGAGCTGGAGCGCCTCTCCGTCACCGACGCGCTCACCGGCCTCTACAACCGGCGCCATCTGATGGGGACGCTCGCCAACGAGGTGCAGCGGTCGCGGCGCCTGCGGCGCAGCTTCGCGGTGCTGCTCGTCGACGTCGATCACTTCAAGCAATACAACGACACCCATGGGCACCTCGCGGGCGACGCGGCGCTCGTGAAGATCGCGGAGATCCTGCGGAAGACGACGCGCGCGGTCGACTCGGTGGCGCGCTACGGTGGCGAGGAGTTCCTGGTGATGCTGCTCGAGACCACGCTGCAGACCGCGGCGACCGTGGCCGAGCGGATCCGGTCGCGCGTGGGGGCCGAGAGCTTCGAGGGCGGGCACGTGACGGTGAGCATCGGTGCGGCCGAGTACCCCTCGCACGGCGACACGCCGGAGGAGCTGATCGCGAGCGCCGACGCGGCGATGTACCGCGCGAAAGGTGCGGGGCGGGACCGCGTGATGGTCGCCGGAGCGCCGGAGGAGGGGGAGCGTCGCCGTCAGGGAGACGGATGAAGGACGTACCACCCCTTGGTGCGGTTGACGATCTGGACCACCGATAGCATGACCGGCACCTCGATCAGCACGCCGACCACCGTCGCCAGCGCGGCCCCGGACTCGAGCCCGAACACGCCGATCGCCGTCGCTACCGCGAGCTCGAAGAAGTTGCTCGCGCCGATCAGCGCGGAGGGGCCGGCGACCCGGTGCGACTCGCCCACCACCCGATTGAGGAGGTAGGCCAAGGTGCTGTTGAGGTACACCTGGATGAGGATCGGCACCGCGAGCAGCGCGATGACGATCGGCTGTGCCAGGATTTGCGTGCCCTGGAAGCCGAACAGCAGGACCAGGGTGGTGATGAGCGCGCCCAGCGAGATGGGATGGAGCCGCTTGAGCGTGCGGGCGAGCCGCTCGACTCCACCCCGTCGCAGCAGGGCACCGCGCCACAGCTGCGCCGCCACGACCGGGACCAGGATGTAGAGCACGACGGACAACACCAGAGTATCCCAGGGCACGGTGATCGCTGAGAGCCCGAGCAGCAGGCTCACGAGCGGGGCGAAGGCGACCACCATGATGGCGTCGTTGAGCGCGACCTGGGTGAGGGTGAAGTTCGGGTCGCCATCCGACAGGTCGCTCCAGACGAATACCATCGCCGTGCACGGCGCCGCGGCCAGGAGAATGAGCCCCGCCACGTAGGAGTCGAGCTGGGCCGCAGGGAGTGCGCCGGCCAAGAGATGCCGGACGAAGATCCAGGCGAGCAGCGCCATGGAGAACGGTTTCACCGCCCAGTTCACGAACAAAGTGACGCCGATCCCTCTCCAATGCTCTCGCACCCGGCCGATCGCGGCGAAATCGATCTTCAAGAGCATCGGCACGATCATCAGCCATATCAGAATTGCGACGGGGAGGTTCACCTGCGCGATCTTCAGGCCGCCGATCGCGCCGAACGCCGCCGGGAACACCCGACCGAGCGCGATCCCGGCCGCGATCCCGACAAGCACCCAGGCCGTCAGGTAGCGCTCGACCACCCTCCGGGGACTGCCGGGCGTGGTCATCCGGCCGGCTCGCCCTCGGCCCCGCCGATCGCGCGCACCCGCGCTGCGAGCGCCAGCCGCTCCAGGCGCTCGAGCGGCAGGGCGAGGAGCAGATCGATGCGCCGGTTGAGCAGCAGGAACGTCTCGCGGAACGCGGCCCGCCTCGTGGCGTCGTCCCCCGCCACCGTCGCGGGATCGGGCATCCCCCAATGGGCCAGCATCGGCTGGCTGGGGAAGATCGGGCACGATTCCTTCGCCCGGTCGCACACGGTGATCACGAAGTCCCACGGTTCCCGCTCGAGGCCGTCCACCGGCCGCGGTGGACGGCCCCCCCAGTCGATTCCGTAGTCCCGCAGGGTCTCGACGGCCAGAGGATTGACGCGCGCCGCGGGCTGGGAACCGGCGCTCTCCGCTACGATGCGCCCACGTGCCTTGCGGTTCACGATCGCCTCCGCCATCTGGCTCCGGGCAGAGTTGCCCGTGCACAGGAACAACATCCGGAAGGGACCGCGCCGCGGGCCCGCCATCGGCTACGCCCTGGCCTCGGGCTTCCGCGCCCGCACGAACGCCCCCATCACCCGGCTGCTCACCTCCCGGGCCAGCACTTCCGTGTCGAGTCCCGCGCCCGTGAGCAGCGCCTCGGCATCGGAGAACTCGTAGATCCGGGTCGGCTCGATGCTGATGTCTTCGAAGCCGTGCTCCGCGAGCAGCGTGCGGAACTCGCGCTCCTCGAGCGCCCCGGCGAGGCACCCCACCCACAGCTCCATGCTCGCGCGCACCGCGGGCGGCATCGCGCCGCGCACCACCACGTCCGACACGGCGAACCGGCCGCCCGGCTTGAGCACCCGGGCCGCCTCGGCGAACACCCTGCGCTTGTCCGCGGCCAGGTTGATGACGCAGTTCGAGATGATGACGTCCACCGACGCGTCGGGGAGCGGGATGTGCTCGATGTCGCCGTTCAGGAACTCGACGTTCGTCGCGCCCGCCTTGCGCTGGTTCTCCCGGGCGAGCGAGAGCATCTCGTCCGTCATGTCGAGGCCGTAGGCTTTACCGGTGGGCCCGACGCGCTGAGCCGACAGCAGTACGTCGATGCCGCCGCCCGAGCCGAGATCCAAAACCACTTCGCCCGGGTGCAGCTCCGCGAGGGCGGTCGGATTGCCGCAGCCGAGGGACGCGAGCACGGCTTGTTGCGGGAGCCCGGCCGTTTGCGCGGTATCGTACAGGTCCGTCGTGATCGGATCGCCGCAGCAGCCGCCGTCCCCTCCGCAGCAGCCCCCACCGCCTCCCGCGAGCACGCGGAGCGCCGCCTGGCCGTACTTCTCCCGCACCGTGTCCTTGATGTCTTTCCCGTCCATGTCGCGATCCTCCCTCACTGGATATGAATCAATCGTTGTTGATATATGAGCCCAAAAAAACACCAGCGTTCACTCACAGCACGCGCTCCGACAGCTGCCGGCGTGCTTGCCCGGGTGCACCGCCGCGGCGAACGCGGCGATCTCGTCCAAAGCGTCACGGTTGAGCGCGTAGTGCACCCAGCGGCCGTCCCGGCGATCGGTGACCAACCCGGCGTCCTTGAGCACCTTCAAATGGAAGGACAGGCGGGACTGCGCGGCGTCGAGCGCGTCTTGCAGCTCGCACACGCAGCGCTCGCCGTGCGACAGCAGACGCACGACCTCGACGCGGGTCTCGTCCGAGAGGGCGTGGAACCAGCGCGCGGCCCGGGATGACTGGGGCAGGGTGGCGGTGGGCATGCGGAGAACATATCAAGAAACATCGATATGTCAATGGCGCGAGTGCGAGTTATACTTCCGCCTCATGGAGAAGATACGCATCGAGCAGCACAGCTTTGTGGGGAGCCTGTGGTTCGCCGCCTGGCTCTTCACCATCGGCTTTCTGCACCTGAGCTTCTGGAAGGGCGTGCTCGCGCTCGTGGTGTGGCCGTACTACCTCGGCGCCGCCCTCAGCTCCGTCTTGCACTAGGGAACGCCGCACACCCGCCGCTCAGGCGGAGAGGCTGAATGGCGGATACCGGTCGGTCGTGAGCAGGAACGCATAGGCTGACACCCGGAGCCACCACCGGAACACCCCGACGACGAAGTCGAACAGCGGGCGCGGGTAGCGACCGGTGAGGAGGATCGCGAACCACGCGATGATGACGCAGCCGACCGCCGCGACGCAGAGGACGCACAGGAAGAGGTAATGGGGCAGGGCGAGCAGCCACTTGACGAGCGGCAGCCAGGGACTGAGCTCCCGCGCGGCATAGGGGTAGGGAATCTCGATGTGAACGGCCTGGTCGGCGTCGGTCGCCGGGTACTCGTCGGAGAGCAGCGCCAGATAGGCCGAGACGCGTGTGCCGAACCGCGTCAGCGCCAGGTTCCAGTCGAACCACCACCGCGGGTACTTCCGCCGGAACAGCAGCATGAGCGCGGTGGCCGGAAACACGATCCCGCCCGATCCGATGACGTAGTTCGCCGAGTCGGCGTGAACCGTGGCTCGCGTGATGAGACTCAGGATGACCGCAATGGGAATGACCGTGAACGGCCGGAAGAAGCTCGTGAGGCGGTTCAGGTCACGGTCGGGGTAGTCGATCTCGAGCCGGGCGGGAAACGGTTCCGGGACGTGGTCCATGGCGTGCCTCAGAGGCTCGGTAGCGCGGCAAACATGACCCGGACGCTGCCGTGCCGCCAGTGACCATCATGAAGGAGTCGCGTTGTGCGCTGTGCTGCGCGGTGCTAGAGTCAATCCGCAGCTCGCTCGTTTGACGTCGTGGAACCAATCCGGATGGGAGGCAAATCGACCGTGAGAACGTGGATTCGACAGTGCGCACTGGTGCTCTGCGCCGCCGCGCTGCCGGCGGCGGGGCTCGTCGCCCAGGCGAAGCGCGGCCCCCAAGTGAAGATCATCGCACCCGTGAACGGGGCGACGGTGACGGCGCCCGTGACGATCAAGCTGCAGGCCACGGGCGTAAAGATCGTCCCCGCCACCGACGAGCGCCCCGGCACGGGGCACCATCACCTGTTCGTGGACCACGATCTGACGTGGATCACCGACACGATCCCCGCAGGATCCCCCGGGATCCTTCACCTGGGGCGCGGCCAGACCGAGTTCGTGCTCGACCTCAAGCCTGGGCCGCACCGGGTGATTGCAGTCGTAGCGGACTGGCGGCACATCCCGCTGAACCCGCTGGTCGCCGACACGGTGACGTTCACCGTCAAGTGAGTCGGTCGCGCGATGATTCGCCTGAAGCGCGCCTACCTGCCCGCGGCGCCGGGCGATGGGCGCCGGGTGCTGGTCGAGCGGCTGTGGCCACGCGGCGTGACGAAAGCCCGGCTGCACCTCGACGAATGGGCCAAGGACGCGGCCCCGAGCCCCGAGCTGCGGCGCTGGTTCGGCCACGATCCCGCCAAATGGGCCGAGTTCCGGGGGCGCTACGTCGCGGAGCTGCGCGCCCATCCCGCGGCGTGGCAGCCGCTCCTCGCCGCGGCCCGGCGCGGGCGGGTCACGTTCATCTACGCCGCGCGTGACCCGGCGCAGAACAGCGCCGCCGTACTGAAGGCGTTCCTCGACCGGCAGCTCTCGAGGAGGGACTGATCCCATGAACGACCTGCGCTACCCGATCGGGCGCTTCGAGCTGGTGGGCACGCTCACGCCGGCGCAGCGCGCCACCTCCATCGCCCAGATCGCCGCCGCTCCCGCCGGGTTGCGGCGCGCCGTCACCGGTCTCGACGATCGCCAGCTCGACACGCCGTATCGTCCCGGGGGATGGACCGTGCGCCAGGTGGTCCACCACGTCCCGGACAGCCACCTGAACGCCTACACGCGGTTCAAGCTCGCCTGCACCGAAGACACGCCGGCCATCAAGACGTACGACGAGGCGCGCTGGGCCGAGCTGCCGGAGGCGCGCACCGCGCCGGTCGACGTTTCGCTGGCGCTGCTCGAGTCACTCCACCGCCGCTGGGTGCTGTTCCTCGAGGCGCTCGGCCCCGGCGATTTCGCGCGCACCGTGCGGCACCCCGATTGGGGCACCCCCACCGTGGACGACCTGCTGGCGCAGTACGCGTGGCACGGCCGCCACCACACCGCGCACATCACGGCGCTGCGGGAGCGCATGGGCTGGAAATAGTGAGGCGCGGCGGAAATGCCCGCGCCTCACCCCCATGTTCTCCGATTGGATCCGTGCCCGCTAGGGCGATGGCTACCCGCTTGGCTTCCCGGGCTCGCCGGCGGACCTGCCATGAAGAGTGCAGGCGGGCCGGCCGGGTAACGCGCGGGCCTCAAGCCCGTCGGCTCCTGTCGCCGGGGGCGCGACACGCGTCACCCCAAGTCCCCTTGCGCCCGGCTCACCGATGGGGGGATATAGGGCCCGCCCTTCCACCGCGCCCGTCACAGGGGGATCGCCATGGCCGCCGTGCCCGCCCGTCGCCCGTTCCCGCTCGTCATGCTGCTCGTCGCGCTCGCCGCGGCGGTCCACGCCCAGGGTAAACCTGCTCCGTCTGGTGCCACGGCCGCCTGGACCCTCCGCCTCAAGGGCGACGTCCGCTGGCAGCAGGTCACGCCCGCAGGCGCCCTGCTCGTCGAAACGGACGCCGCGCTCGCCGGGGTGGATATCGACCGCGGCCAGGTCATGTGGGAGAAAGCAGAGCTCGGCGGATTGCCGCCGGACAGCGTCCGGATGGTCGAAAGCTCCCTCCTCATGGAAGCGGCGCGACCGGGACTGGTAGTGGTGTTCGACCCGGTGACGGGCGCGGTCGTGTTCGACTCCCGGCGCTTGCAGCTGGCGCAGGTCGTGACCCGGCGCGTGCTGCCCCAGAGCGGCACCCTGCTCGTCCACGGACGGCGCGCCGCGGGGCCGGCGGTCGTGGCCCTGTTCGATCTGGCGACGGGGGAGCAGCGCTGGGTGAACGACGGGCTGTTCGAGCAGACCGAGCCCAAGAAGAAAGGCCTCGGCGGGCTGATGCAGAACCTGGTCCGCGCCGCGTCCGAGGCCACCGCGCTCGAGGTCCTGCAGGCGGGGCCCGACATGATCGTGGTCCACACGCTGGTGGGTCTCCGGGCGCTCGATGCACGGTCCGGCGCAGTGCGATGGTCCGCCGCCCTGCCGACCGCGCGAGCGGGCAACCCCGCGCGCCATGTGCGGCTCTATCCGTCGCTCGACAGGCCCGATCGCATCTACGTGAGCTTCGACGACCGCCTGATGGCCTACCGCCTCGCCGATGGTCAGGCGCTCTGGTCCAAGCCGCCGACGATCGAGGGCTGGGTGCACGACATCGTGCAGCACCCCGATGGCATCATCATCCTCCCCGAATCGCCGCCCGCCAAGGAGGCGACGGGCAACGTGCGCATCGTCAACGGGGTGGTGCAGACGGGGCTGAACGTGGCGCGCTACGACGATGGCACGACCATCGCCCCCAAGCCGCTGCGCATGCGGGGCACGGTGACGGACGCGCTCGTCACCGGCGGCTCGGCCGTGCTCGCGGTGGACGCCGAGTCGCGCACCTTCGTCAACGTGCTGGACGTGGCCACCGCCAGCCTGCGCTTGAAAAAGGACGTGAAGATCAAGGGCCAGCTCGATTACGCCGAGCTCACGGCGGCGGGCCTGCTCTACGTCTCGCGCCCCGACGCCGCGACCAACGCCGAGGTGAACGTCATCGATCTCGCCTCAGGCGAGCCCAAGTTCAAAGACGTGATCGAGAGCGGGAAGCCGCTGTCATCGGGCGACTACAATGCGGCGCGCTACTCCCTGCATCACGTCACCGAAGGGACGA
>JAEHDT010000293.1 GCA_016880225.1 Gemmatimonadota bacterium
CGCATGGCGGCGGGCGGCCCGTCCGCGCGACCGAGGACGTTCTGCGGCGCTCCGACGACGACGGTCGAATGCGAGCCGCCGGCGTCGGCGCCGAGAAAGACGCCGGACGGGCGGACAGGCGGACGGGTAGTCTGCGACGTCATGCCGCCGGGGCGGCCTGTCCGCCCGTCTGCCCGTCCCGTCCGACCATTGAAGAGAGGATTCCCACCGCCACCGTCACCGCCGTTCCCAGCGGCACGTACCACGGCCAGGCGAGGCCGGGGAGCCAGCGCCAGGCCGCGGGAAACTGGGGAATGACGGCCCCCAGCACGATCGGCGTCATGATCAGCACGCTCGCCACGATCGCGACGATCACGTCGCGCTGGCGGGCACGGGTCCACAGTCCGCCCAGCAGGTACGTGCCGAGCAGGCTTCCATACGTCACCGACGCGACGCTCAGGGCGAGCTGCACCACCGGCGTGTTCTGGTCGCGGAACGCCATCGCACCGGCGACCAGCACGGCGGTCCAGAACAGCGTGAGCCAGCGGCCGACCCAGAGCAGGTGTGCGGAGTCCTGGCGGCCAGTCAGGGGAGCGTAGAAGTCGTGCGTGGACGCCGACGCGAGCGAGTTGACGGCCGAGGCGTGGCTGCTCATCGCCGCCGCGAGGATCCCCGCCACGACGAGGCCGGCGAGCCCCGCGGGGAGCTGGGTGATCACGAACGTCGGGTAAATGGCGTCGCTCCGCATGCCGGGCCGATCGGCTCCCGCGAGCCACAGGCTCGTCCCCACGAGCAGGAACAGGGAGAACTGCGCGATGATGAATACGCCCGACCCGATCAACGCCCGCTGGGCGTCCTTCAATCCGCGCGCCGCGAGCAGGCGCTGGACGATGAGATGGTCCGTGCCGTGCGAGGCGCCGGCGATGAGCGCCCCGCCCAGTACGCCGCCCCAGAAGGTGTACAGGACCCTGAACGACGGGCGGAAATCGAGCGTGACGAGCTTCCCCGCGTCCCAGGCGCGTGCCAGTGCGCCCACGCCTCCCGCCAGGTGCAGCGCGACGATCAGCGTCGCGATTCCGCCCAGGAGATACACGCCGAGCTGTATCACGTCCACCCACACCACGGCCCGCAGCCCGCCGGCCCACGTGTAGATCACCGTCACGATGCCGATCGCGAGAATGCCGGCGGCGAGACTCCAGTGCGTGATGATGGCGAGGGGAATGGCGGTGGCGAAGATCCGCACGCAGTCGGCGAGGGCGCGGGTGACGAGAAAGATCCCCGAGGCGGCCCGTCGCGCCCCGCGGCCGAAGCGGCGCTCGAGACGCTGGTACGCGGTGTCCTGGGTTCCCTCGAAGTAGCCGGGGAGGAGAAAGGCGGCCACGCCGATCCGTCCGGCCAGGTACCCGAACGCGAGCTGCAGGAACGTGAGGTCGGCGCGGGCCGCGATGCCGGGGATCGAGATCACAGTCAGGGCCGACGTCTCGGTGGCCACGATAGAGAGCATCAGCGCCCACCAGGGGAGGCCGCGGTGGCCCAGGAAGTAGTCGCTTGCGTCGCGCTGGCGTCCAGCGAGCACCAGCCCGAACACCACGACGGCGGCGCAGTAGGCCGCGATGACGGCTACGTCGAGCGGGCGCATGAATCGGACCGGGCCGCAACAAAAAGCCCGCGACGCGCGCGGGCTCGGAATGCCGACGAAATCGGGACCAACGGCCTCAGACCGTGAACGACGATCCGCAGCCGCAGCCGCCCGTGGCGTTCGGGTTTTCGAAGGCGAAACCCGACTCCTGGAAGTTGCTCTTGTAGTCCAGGGTCACGCCGTTCAGATACTGGGCGCTGAAACCGTCGACGAAGCAGCGCACGCCCGCCGTCTCGATCACGACGTCGTCGTCCGCCGGCTTGTCCTCGATGTTCAGGCTGTAGCGGAATCCCGAGCAGCCCCCCGGCAGCACCGCGATGCGGAGCCCGGCCGTGTCGGGGGACACCTTCTCTTCCGACATGAACTTCCTCACCTCGGCCGCCGCCTTGTCGGTCAGCGTGAGGGTGACGGGCGTGGTGTTTTGCGTCGTGGCCATGGCGAGAACTTAGGGCGTCGTGGCGGGAGTGTCAACGGCGCTGCTCTGGAACGTCGCATCCCGCCTGAGGTTACGCGCGATGAGCGCGAACGCGGCCGCCGCCAGCGCTCCGAACGCGAGCGCCACGCCCGCGGTCCCCACGAGCAGCTGCCCGATGCCGAACAGCGCGCTGTACACCGCCACCCACCCCGCCACCCAGGTTACCCACGACAGTGCGCCACCGGGGATCGGGTCGGCGCCGAACCCGAGACGGGTGGCGACGGCGCGCCATCCCGGCCCGCCCGGCCGGGCGCGGGCGTAGAACCGGTCGAGCGTCTCGGGCGTCTCGGGGCGCGTGATGAGCGTCGCGGCGATCCAGGCGATGGTCGTCGCCGCCACCGTGATGACGAGGGCGAGCGGATCATCCGCGGCGAGGTGGCCCCAGCGCCACACGACGATGGAGACGACGCACGACGCCCCCATCGCGACCAGCTCGCTCCATGCGTTGATGCGCCACCAGTACCACCGCAGAATGAGCACCAGCCCCGTGCCGGCACCGATACCGAGCAGGATCCGCCAGCCCGCCTCGATCGAGCCGAGGAACCGCATCACCACCAGGGCGAGGACCATCAGCACGGCGGTGGCGATCCGCGAGACCAGCACTTGCTCCTTGCTCCCCGCTCCCCGGCGCACGAATCGCAGCCAGAAGTCGTTGACGAAGTACGATGTGCCCCAGTTCAGGTGGGTGGAGATCGTGCTCATGTACGCCGCCGCAAACGCGGCGAGCAGCAGGCCACGGAGCGGCGAGGGGAGCAGATCCACCATCGCGCGCGCGTACCCGTGGCCGGGGTCGGAGCCGGCCGCGGTCAGGTCGGGATACGTCACGGCCGCGAACAATCCCACCAGGATCCACGGCCAAGGCCGCAGCGCATAGTGGGCGATGTTGAACCACAGGGTGGCGAGCAGGCCGTGGCGCTCGTCGCGGGTGGACATGATGCGCTGCGCGACGTAGCCTCCGCCGCCTGGCTCCGCGCCGGGATACCACGACGCCCACCACTGCACCGCGAGGAACACGAGTAGCGACGAGAGGGGCAGCCACCCTCCGTGGAGCGGCGGCAGGATCCCCAGGGCGGCCTGGTGGCCGCCGTACCGGGCGCTCGCGAGCTCGGCCAGCCGGTCGAGCCCGCCGACCCGGTTGACGGCGAGCACCGCCAGCACGATCGAGCCGCCCATCGCGACGATGAACTGGAAGAAGTCCGTCACGATCACGCCCCACAGCCCCGCCAGGATCGAATAGACGGCGGTGATGAGGAACAGCAGCGCGGCGACACGCCACCCGGAGATGCCCAGCGTGATCTGCAGGATGTCGGCCATCGCCTTCGTTACCCACCCCATGATGATCAGGTTGATGGGGAGGGCGAGATACAGCGCGCGTGCGCCGCGCAGAAACGCCGCCGGTCGGCCACCGTAGCGCAGCTCGACGAACTCCACGTCCGTGAGCACGCCCGCGCGGCGCCACAGGCGCGCGAAGAAGAACACGGTGAGGAGTCCCGAGAGCGCCATGTTCCACCACAGCCAGTTCCCGGCGACCCCGTACTTCACGACCAGGCCCGTGACGACGAGCGGGGTGTCCGCGGCAAAGGTGGTCGCCACCATCGACGTGCCCGCGAGCCACCACGGGAGGCTCCGGCCCGACAGGAAATAGTCCGCCAGCGAGCGGCCGGCCCGCCCGGTGTAGTACAGGCCGATCGCGGCCGAGACCACGAAGTACGCGACGATGATCAGCCAGTCGGCGAAGGACAGGGTCATAGCTCGGGGTGGGTGAGGGCGTCCGCCACGAGGTCGGCGACGTGCGGCCGCACGTGGAGGATCGCCGTGTTGGCGCGCGTGGGATGGACGCGGTTCGTGAGCAAAATAATGAACAGGTCGCGGTCGGGATCGAGCCACAGCGAGGTGCCGGTGTAGCCGGTATGCCCGAAGGCGCGCCGCGACAGGCGGGTGCCGGCGCTCGAATGGCCCGAGTCCGCCGGCGTGTCCCAACCGAGGGCGCGCGTCGAGCCCGGGGGCAGGTTCTGGCGCCGGGTGAACTCCGCGACGGTCTCCGCGCGGATCAGCTGCAGCGTGTCCCAGGCGCCGCCGTTCAGGAGCAGGGCGGCGAAGCGCGACAGATCGAGGACGTTCGAGAACAGCCCGGCGTTTCCCGACACGCCGCCCAGGCGCGCGGCGCTCTCGTCATGGACTTCCCCTCGGAGCGAGCGGTGGCGGAACACGGTGTCGTGTTCCGTCGGCGTGATGCGGTCGCGCCACGAGGCAGGGGGCACGAACCGGGTCGCGGGCATGCCGAGCGGGCCGAACACCCGCGCGGCGAGAAACCGATCGAGCGGTTGGCCGCTCACACGTTCCACCGCTTGCATGAGGACGATGGCACTCAAGTCGGAGTAGCGATACGTCGTGCCGGGCGGCGCGACGAGCGTGGTCGTGTCCACGGCCGCGAGCGCCGCGACGCGCGTGGCCGTGGAGTCGTACAGCGGCAGGTCAGCGACCAGTCCGGCCGAGTGCGTGAGCAGGTGACGGATCGTCACGCGGTCCTTCATGGGACCGCGGAATTCGGGTACGTAGCGTGCGACGGGCGCGTCGAGCGCCAGGGCGTTCTGGTCCACGAGCAGCATGCACGCGGTCGCGAGGCCCACCACCTTGGTGAGGGACGCGAGGTCGTACAGCGTGCCCGCCTCGACGGGGCGTGGGTCGTCGATCCCGTAGTGTCCGACCGGCGCGACGAGTGCCAGCCGGCCGTGGCGTCCGACCGCCAGCACGGCACTCGGGAACGCGCCGCTGTCCACCTCCGCCCGCAGGTACGTAACGACGGCCGCGAGCCGTGTGCTGTCGAACCCCAGGGAGGCGGGCGCCGCCGCCGGGATCCCGGCGCTCGCCGGGACGGGCGGCGCGCCCGGACCGCACGCCGCGAACAGCGCGGTGAGCGCCATCGCAGCGCCGGGTAAGACGGGCCTCACGGTCGCACGCTCGGAACGGCGACGCCCCAGCCGACGGGATAACCGGGCGGGATCCGGATCGGGAGATGTCCCCCGATCGGCACGCGGCCGAGCAGTGCGAGCGCCACCGCGCGCTCGGCTGGCCGCACGCCGCTCCAGGCGATGAGATACGCCTTCACGGACGGGACCTGATTGAGCAGGTAGGGACTGCCGAGCGACACCAGCACGGTGGGACGCGCGCTGTCGGTGGCGGCGATGAGCTGGGCCAGCGAGTCGGGGAGCGCGATGTTCCCGCGCCACGAGATCGGCCGCACGTTGGCCGCGAACACCGTCGCCGGCGCCCGGCCGATCACCGCCCGCGCCGAATCGTACGACAGCGTTCCGGACATCGGCCACAGTCGGAAGTACTCCACGGTATCGCCGCCCTGCCGCAGCTGCTCCGCGAGATGCTGGCCGGCGGCGCCGTTGGCCTCGTCGGCATAGGCGATGAGCGCGATGCGCCCGGGGTGGGCCCGCAGGGCGTGCAGCCGGCCGCCGATGTCGCGCACCAGCGTGAGCGAGCGGACCGCGAGGTCGTTGGCCGCATCCTGGAAGCGGCGGCTGCCCACGATGTGCATGATCGAGTCGAGCGGCACCGTGCGCCGCTCGAACAGTCCCAGCTGCCGCTTGAGCTGGAGGACACGGCGCACTGACTGACCGAGCCGTTCGTGGCTGATCCGCCCCGCCGCGACCGCCGCGGTCATCGCCGCGAGCGCTGAGTCGGGATCGGCGGGCATGAGCAACAGGTCCGAGCCCGCGAGGAACGCGCGCACGGTGGCCTCGCCGGCCCCGTACTCCGCCACGATCGCGCCCATCGTCAGCGCGTCGGTCACGACCAGGCCGCGGAACCGCAGCGAATCGCGCAGCAGGCCCGTGAGCACCGCCGCCGAAAGCGTTCCCGGCTCGTTCGACCCGGTGAGGGCCGGGAACGCGATGTGGGCGCTCATCACGACGTCCGCGCCGGCGGCAATCCCAGCGCGGAACGGCACCAGCTCGAGTGAATCGAGGCGGGCATACGGGGCCGTGATGACCGGGAGACCGATGTGGGAGTCGGTCTCGGTATCGCCGTGGCCGGGGAAGTGCTTGAGGGTGGCGAGCATGCCGTGGTCGTGCAGCCCGCGCACGTACTCCGCCACGAGGCGGGACACGGTCTGCGCGTCTTCGCCGAAGGACCGGACGTTGATGATGGGGTTCGCGGGGTTGTTGTTGACGTCGGCATCGGGAGCGAAATTGACGTGGATGCCGACCGCCCGGCCCTCGGCACCCGCCGCCGCGCCGATGGTATAGGCGTCACGCGGGTCGCCGGTAGCGCCGACGGCCATGATCTGGGGGAACGCGGTGGCGCCCACGACCCGCATCCCGGCGCCCCACTCGAGGTCAGCCGAAACGAGGAGCGGCAGCCGGGAGCGGCTCTGCAGCGCGTTGAGCTTGGCGGCGATGTCGAAGGGTGAGCCGACGGAGATGATCAGGCCGCCGACTTCGAGCGAATCCACCCAGCGCGCCGCCACCTGAAAGAGCGAATCGTCGAGTGCGGTGTAGCTTCCCGAGAGCCACGGGATGATGAGTTGACCGACCTGCTGGCGGACGGTGAGGGCGGCGAGCAGCGAATCGACGGTGGGCTGAGGGACGGGGGACGGGGGAAGGGGGACAGGGGAGCCCGCCGGTCCGGCCGCGCGACCGCCGACACATCCCAGCATGGCGGCAACGACAAGGAGCCTATGCGCCCGCATTCTCGCTCGCTGTTGGTGGTGGTCGCCTGCGCCCTCGCGCTGCCCGCCGCCGCGCCCGGCCAGGTGCGGCCGGGGATCGAGGTGCTGCTGTCGGACTCGGTCGGCCTCATCGTCGGCAAGCGGGTCGCGTTGCTCACCAACCAGACCGGGGTGGACCGCCTCGGCAGGCGCGACATCGATCTACTGCGCGGCACGCCGGGCGTTCACCTGACCGTGATCCTGAGCCCGGAGCACGGGCTGCGCGGGCTGGAGGATCGGCCCGGGTTGCCCGACGCGGTCGACTCCGCAACCGGCCTCCCAATCTATAGCCTCTACGGCGGGACGCCCCTCCCGGCGGTGGCAGCGCTCGACAGCGTGGACCTCCTGCTCGTGGACCTGCAGGACGTCGGCGCCCGCTACTACAGCTACCCGCCGACCGCCGTGTTGCTGATGGAGGAGGCGGCGCGACGCGGCAAACCGGTGGTGGTGCTCGACCGGCCCAATCCCCTCGGCGGCGTGGCGGTACAGGGCAACGTGGCGCCGCCGCATGCCGTCGAGCGCGTCGGCGACTTCCTGCCGATTCCGATGCGCCACGGCATGACGATGGGCGAGTTGGCGCGGCTCGCCAACGACGTCCTCGGCATTCACGCCCGGCTCACCGTCGTGCCGGCTGTGGGCTGGCACCGCGCGATGTACTACGACGACACCGGCCTTCCCTGGGTGCGCCCTTCGCCCAACCTGCCGAACCTGGAGAGCGCGATTCATTATCCCGGCGTCTGCCTGTTCGAAGCGACCAATCTGTCGGTCGGGCGCGGCACGGTGATGCCGTTTCAGGTGGTCGGGGCGCCGTGGCTCGACACCGGGGCCGTGTTGCCGCGGCTGCGGGGCGGCGGGCGGTGGGCGCAGCAGGGCCTGACGGGCGTGGAGGTATCGGGTGTCACCTTCACGCCGAAGGCGCCGACGGATGCGAAATACGACGGCGTCGAGTTGCCCGGCATCAGGCTGCGCGTCACGGATCGTCGGCGCTACGATGCCACCCGCACGGCGGTGCTGCTGCTCGCGGCGATCCGGGCGGTGCACCCGGATTCGTTGCGATTCGACGGCGCGCGCTTCGACCGGCTGGCGGCGGGCGGCGAGCTGCGTCGCGCGACGCTGGCGGGCCAGGCGCCGGACGGGGTGTGGCGGGCGTGGGACGGTCCGCTCGCCGCGTTCCGGCGCCTCCGCATCAAGTATCTGCTCTATTGAGACTCTCGCTGCGCCCGGCTACTTTCCCCCCGCTATGAACGTGATCCCGCAGCGCGTGCGCGACGCCTTCGAGCGACTGCTCGATCCGCCCGCCTCCATCCTCATCCGGTACCACGTTCGGCCCAACATCATCACCACTGTCGGCACGCTCGTCGTGATCGCGTCCGCCACGGCGTTCGCCGTCGGATGGGTGCGCGCGGCGGGGTTCCTCCTGCTGTTTTCCGGACTGTTCGACGTGGTGGACGGCCGCGTGGCGCGCCGGGGCGGCATGGCCACTACCTTCGGCGCCTTCTACGACTCGACGCTCGATCGGGTGGGCGAGGCCGCGCTGTTCAGCGGGATCGCGGTGTATTTTCTGCGCGGCGGGGTGCCGGCCGGCCGCCTGACGCTCGCGGTGGCGGCGTGTCTCGTGGCGCTCACGGCGTCGCTGCTCGTTTCCTATACGCGGGCGCGGGCCGAAGGGCTGGGGCTGACCG
>JAEHDT010000051.1 GCA_016880225.1 Gemmatimonadota bacterium
GCTCGACCCCATCGTCCTGGAGGCCAAAGAAGGGCTCGCGTTCGTGAACGGGACGCAGGCGCAAACGGGGATGGCTTCCCTGCTGGTGCACGACGCGTGGACGCTGTGGCGCGCGGCGCACGCCGCGGCGGCGATGAGCCTCGAGGCGGTGCGGGGAACCCCCGAGCCGTTCGATGCGCGAGTGCACGACGCGCGCCCCCACCCGTGGCAGCAGCGCTCGGCGGCGCTGTTGCGCGAGCTGCTCGCCGCCTCCGAGATTCGCGAGTCGCACAGGGAGAACGACCCCCGCGTGCAGGACGCCTACTCCCTGCGCTGCACGCCCCAGGTCCTCGGCGCGGTTGGGGAAGGGCTGGCGTTCGCCGAGCGACTGGTCGCGACCGAGCTGAACGCGGCGACCGACAACCCGCTCGTGTTCGGGGACGACGTGATCTCGGGCGGCAACTTTCACGGACAGCCGATCGCGTTGGCGCTGGACGTGATCGGCATCGTGCTCGCCACGCTCGCCGGCCTGGCCGAGCGGCGGCTCGAGCGCATCGTGAACCCGGACCTTTCGTCGGGCCTGCCGCCGTTCCTCGCGCGCGATCCGGGGGTCGAGTCGGGCTTCATGACCCCGCAGATCGTCGCGGCGGCGCTGGCGGCGGAATCCCGGGTGCTGGCCACGCCGGCGAGCGTACAGTCCGTGCCCACCGAGGGGAACCAGGAGGACGTGGTGCCGATGGGCATGGCGGCGGCGTGGAAGGCCGACCGCATCCTCGGGAACGCCGTGCGGATCGTGGCCGTGGAGCTGCTGGCGGCGGCGCAGGGACTCGACTTTCTCAAGCCCCTCAGACCGGGACGCGGCGTGGCGCGAATCTACGCTGCCGTACGGGGCGCGGTGCCAGCCCTCGACGGCGACCGGCCGTTCACGGCCGACATCGAGCGGATCGCGAGCGCCGTCCGCGCCGGCGCGTTCGATCCGGAAACGCGCACGCCGTGACCGCGAGGACGGTGCGGGCCGCGCGCGGCACGGCGATCTCCTGCAAAGGCTGGATCCAGGAAGCGGCGCTGCGGATGCTGATGAACAACCTCGATCCCGACGTGGCGGAGCGCCCGCAGGACCTGGTGGTGTACGGGGGCACGGGCAGGGCCGCGCGCGACTGGGCGGCGTTCGACGCGATCTGCCGCACCCTGCAGACCCTCGGCGACGACGAAACGCTGCTGGTGCAGTCCGGGAAGCCCGTAGGCGTGTTCACGACCCATCCGGACGCGCCCCGCGTGCTCATCGCAAACGCGAACCTCGTTCCCCGCTGGGCGACCTGGGACGTGTTCCGCGACCTCGAGCGGCGGGGATTGATCATGTACGGCCAGATGACCGCGGGATCGTGGATCTACATCGGCACGCAGGGCATCCTGCAGGGCACGTACGAAACGTTCGGCGCCGTGGCGCGGCGTCATTTCGGCGGTTCGCTGCGGGGCCGGATCGTGGTGACCGGCGGGCTGGGCGGGATGGGCGGCGCGCAGCCGCTCGCCGCCACGATGAACGACGGCGTGTGCCTGGCCGTCGAGGTGGACCCCGCCCGCGTGCAGCGCCGTCTCGAGACCCGTTATCTCGACCGCGCGACGGGGTCTCTGGAGGAGGCGCTGCGCTGGTGCGACGAGGCGAAGCGGGCGGGACGGGCGCTGTCGGTCGGGCTGATCGGAAATTGCGCGGACGTGCTGCCTGCGCTGGTGCAGCGCGGCTACGCCCCGGACGCGGTTACCGACCAGACGTCGGCGCACGACCCGCTCAACGGGTATGTCCCGACGGGACTCGATGTCGCGCAGGCGGCGGCGCTACGGCGGAGCGTCCCGGAGGAGTACCTGCGCCGCTCGCTCGCGAGCATCGCGACGCACGTGCGGGCGATGCTCGCCCTCCAGCGCGCCGGCGCGGTGACGTTCGACTACGGGAACAACATCCGCGCGCAGGCCCGCGATGCGGGGGTGGCCGACGCGTTCGCCATTCCGGGCTTCGTGCCGGAGTACATCCGGCCCTTGTTCTGCGAGGGCAAGGGGCCATTCCGCTGGGTGACGCTCTCCGGCGAGGTGAAAGACCTGCACCGCACGGACCGCCTGGTCTTGGAGCTGTTCCCCGAACAGGAGCACTTGCGCCGCTGGATCCGGTTGGCGCAGGAGCGCGTGGCGTTTCAAGGACTGCCGGCGCGCATCTGCTGGCTGGGACAGGGTGAGCGGGCGCGGTTCGGCTGCGCGCTGAACGAGCTGGTGCGGCGAGGCGAGCTCAGCGCGCCCGTCGTGATCGGACGGGACCATCTGGACACGGGGTCCGTGGCATCGCCGTTCCGTGAGACGGAGGGGATGAAAGACGGGTCGGATGCAATCGCGGATTGGGCGATTCTCAACGCGCTCCTCAACACGGCGTCGGGGGCCGCCTGGGTATCGTTTCACCACGGCGGCGGGGTCGGGATCGGCAACTCGCTGCACGCCGGACAGGTGAGCGTGGCGGACGGATCGGCGTCGGCGGGGCGCCGGCTCGAACGGGTGTTGACGAACGATCCGGGCATCGGCGTCGCGCGGCACGCGGACGCGGGCTATCCCGAGGCGCTGGACGCGGCGCGCCGCCACGGGATTCGCCTTCCCATGCGGGAGACGCGCGACTGAGCACGCTCCTCGTCGGTGCGCGGCAGGTCGTCACCTGCCGCGGCCCGGCACGGGCCCGCCGCGGCCGCGAGATGGGGACCGTCGAAGTGCTGCGGGACGGCGCGGTGCTGGTGGACGGCGGCCGGATCAAGGCGGTCGGGTCGTATGCCGAGCTGCGGGACGCGCACGCCGGCGCGGTAGTCGAGGAAGTGCGGGGCGTTCTGTTCCCCGGCCTGGTCGACTGCCACACGCACGCGGTGTTCGGGAGTCCGCGTCTCGACGACCACGAGCGCCGGGCACTCGGCGAGGACTACAAGACGATCGCGGCGCGGGGCGGGGGCATCCTGCAATCGGTGCGGGAGGTGCGGGCTCGGAGCGAGGGTGAGCTGCTGGCGCTCACCCGTGCCCGGGTCCAGACCCTGCTCGCGCACGGCAGCACCACGATCGAGGTGAAGTCTGGATATGGACTGGATCCCGCGACGGAGCTCAAGCAGCTGCGGGTGATCCGCGCTGCGGCCGAGACGGCGCGCGCCGCGCTCGTCCCCACCTTCCTCGGCGCCCACGAGGTGTCACCGGAGTTCCGTGATCGCCGCGTCGACTACGTGCGCCTGCTGTGCGACGAGATGATCCCCACCGTGGCCCGCGAGCGGCTCGCCGTGGCATGCGACGTGTTCTGCGAGCCGGGGGTGTTCGACGTGGCGGAGAGCCGCGCCATCCTCGCGGCGGCACAGCGGTACGGGCTCGCCCCGAAGCTGCATGCGGACGAACTAGAGGGCTCCGGGGGCGCCGAGCTCGCGGCGGCGCTGGGAGCGCTGTCCGCCGACCATCTCGCCGCGATTTCCGACGCCGGGATCCACGCCCTCGCCGGGAGCAACACCGTCGCCGTGCTCCTGCCCGCCACGATGGTGTTCCTGGGAAGACGTCGACAGGCGCCGGCCCGGCGGCTGGTGGAAGCGGGTGCGGCCGTGGCGTTGGCGACCGACTTCAACCCGGGATCGTCGCCGACCGTCAGTTTGCCGCTGGTGATGGTGCTTGGCGTGTCGCAGCTCGGGCTTTCCCACGCGGAAGTGGTGAGCGCCGTCACCGTGAATGCTGCAGCGGCGCTCGGCCTGGCGGGCGACCGGGGGCAGATCGCGCCGGGTTTTCGGGCGGACCTCATGTCGTGCGGCGTGGCGGACTGGCGCGAAGTGGCGTACTGGATGGGCGAAAACCTCGTAACCGCCGTCTGGACAGGAGGTTCCGCTTGTCCGCTCCCCACGGCGCCGGTATCTTTAGGGCTCCATGTCGAAACTTGAGAAGCTGAAGGAGCGGGCCCGCACTCTCGAGGGGAAAGACCCGAAAGGGGCGATCGAGGCGTGGCTCGACGTTCTCAAGGGGCAGGACGAGGAGGGGGATCCCAACCCCGATCTCTCCATCTTCAATCGCATCGGCGATCTCTACCTCAAGGTGAAGGACCCCGCTCTGGCCGCGGACTATTACGACCGGGCCGTGGACAAGTACGCGGAGCTCGGCTTCCACAACAACGCCATCGCGATGTGCAACAAGGTGCTGCGCAACGCGCCCGGGCGGCAGAACACCTACCTCAAGCTCGCGAAGCTGTACGCGGCTAAAGGCTTCATGGGAGCGGCGAAGCAGAACTTCGTCGAATACGCCGAACGGATGCACAAGGCGGGCAAGATCCAGCAGGCGTTCGCCGCCCTGAAGGAGTTCGCCGACCTGTCGGGTGAGGGCGCGCACCTGCGCGAGACGCTGGAAGAGCACCTGCGCATGTACGGCGCTCCGGAGCGCCGCTCGGTCGCCGCAGCGCCGGCCAAGGCTCCGCAAGAAGATCTGTCCAAGTCGGGGAGGAGAAAGACCTCGAGTCTGGTGTTCCTGGACGTGGATGCCCCGTCGACGCCGAAGGCGCACCCCGGAGCGCGGGCCACTCCCACCCCAGCTCCCACTCCCCCGCCCAAGCCGGCAGCGGAGCCGGAATCCGTCGTGGGGAGCTTGATCGAGCCGGTGACGCCCGAGCCCGACCCGTCACTCGAGATCGAAACCACCAACCTGGTGGAAGGGCTCGAGCCGACCGGGGGTGCCACGCTCGAGGGGTTCGAGACGACGAGCGCGGAGTTCGGCGAGGTGCGTCTCGAGGCCGGGGAGGTTCCGTCGCTGCGCGACGAAGTCACCGCGGGCGACGTCGCTCCGCTGGCGGAGCTCGAGCCGACGGTGCCCGAGGATGCGGGTCCGGCGGGCGCGGAGCTCGACATCGAGACGGTGCGTGACAGCGATGTCGAGATCGAGCCCCCGCCGCAGGTCGCCCCCAAGCGGCCAGCGGCGGCACCACGGGTCACCGCTCCCAGGACGCCGACGCCCAAGCTCGAGCCGCCACGCTTCGAGCCGCCCAAAGTGAAGCCCGTCGTTCCCAAGCGTCCCGCTGCACCGCCTGCGGGCGAGCGCAAGCCCGCCGTCGAGGTGCCGCCGCTCGAGCTCGAGCCCGACTTCGACACGGCGACGACGGACGAAGCTCACGACGTCGACGACCAGCCGCTCGTGATCGAGGAAGCGCCCCCGCCGGCCGCGATCACGCCGACCGGGCGCCGCTCGGCGGCGATCGACCTGGGGATCGACGGCGTCGTGAACCAGGGCGACGAGGCGGGATCGCTGGTGTTTGGCAACATCGAAGCGGCGGCGGCGAAGCCGATGATCGAGGAGCTCGAGGCCCGGGTCGCCGACGATCCCGACGATCCCGGGGCGCATCAGACGCTCGGCGAGGCGCTGGTCGAGGCGGGCGAACGCGAGCGGGGCATCGAGGAGCTGGAGCTCGCGACGGCCGGGTTCGAGAACCGTGGCAACCTAGCGCAGGCGCAGGCCTTGGTGGACGAGATCCTGCGGCTCGACCCGAACAGCGTGCGCCACCGCCAGAAGCAGGTCGAGTTCGCATTCAAGTCGGGGGACAAGGCGAAGCTGATCGCAGCGTATCTCGAGCTGGCCGACACCCTGCTGCGAGGTGACCTGCCGGACAAGGCGCGGGCCGTGTACCAGCGTGTGGCGGAACACGATGCCGGGAACGAGCGCGCCAAGGCCGCGCTTGCGATGCTCGCGCCTGTCGCTCCGCCCCCGCCGCCGAAACCCGCGGGGAAGGGCGCGGCGCGCGAGGGAAAGACGGCAGCGCGCGATGCGAAGATGAAGGTGCGGCACGAGACGGCGGAGGACGGCGACTTCGTCGATCTCGGGGCGATGATCCTGTCGGAGGACATGACCGAGCGCGACACCCGCATGAAGGTGGCGGACGAGGAGCCGACGGGCGACGAGGAGAAGGATTTCCAGGAGATGCTCGCGCGCTTCAAGCAGGGGATCGACGAGAACATCGACGAGACCGACTTCCAGTCGCATTACGACCTGGGCGTGGCATTCAAGGAGATGGGGCTCCTGGACGAGGCGATCGCCGAGCTGCAGAAGGCGCTGCGCGCGCCCGAGGGAAAGCTGCGCAGCTCGGAGGCGCTCGGTGTGTGCTTCATCGAGAAGGGCGCCTACGTCGTGGCGGAGTCGATCTTGCGGCGTGCGCTCGAGCTGCCGTCCTCGGGCGACCAAGAGCGCCTCGGCATCCTCTACTGGTTGGGTCGGGCGCTGGAGGAGCAGGGCAAGCGGGTCGAAGCCCGCGAGCTGTACGGGCGCGTGTTCGCGGTGGACATCCGGTTCCGCGACGTGGGCGAGCGCGCCAAGGCGCTCGCCAAGGCCAAGTGACGTGAGCCAACAGGTCGTTCCGGTCGCGCTGCACGACCTGCAGCGTCCAGTGGCGGGCGACCTCGAGCGCGTGGCGTCCGAACTGCGGCGCATCATCGCGGCCGACTTCCCGGTCATCGTGGGGGTGAACGAGCACCTGCTGCGGATGAAAGGGAAGCTGTTCCGTCCGACGCTGCTGCTGCTCTCGAGCCGGGCGGCCGGGTCGGACGATCCGCGCGCGGTCACCCTCGCCGCCGTCGTCGAGCTTATCCACCTGGCCACGCTCGTCCACGACGACTCGGTCGATCACTCCGCGCTGCGGCGCGGCATGCCCACGATCAACGCGCTCTTCTCCCATCAGGTCGCCGTCATCATGGGCGACTACCTCTACTCCCGCGCGATCATCGAGCTCGTCCGGCTGGACGACATCGCGCCGCTGCGCGTGTTCGCGCGGGTGACGAACGAGATGACGATCGGCGAGATGCGCCAGCTGGAGGCGCATGACAAGCTGGCGTACAGTGAGGACCAGTATGACGAGCTGATCCGCGCCAAGACCGCCTCGCTTCTGTCGGGCGCGTGCGAAGTGGGCGCGCTGCGGGCGGCCGTCGACCATCGCGCGGCGCTGGCGCGGTTCGGCATGCGGCTGGGGATGGCGTTCCAGATCGCCGACGACCTGCTCGACTACACCGCCGCGGAGTCGGTGACCGGGAAGCCGTCGGGGCTCGACCTGCGGGAGCACAAGGTCACCCTGCCGCTGATCGCGGCCCTCGGCTCCATGAGCGCCGCCGACCGGGGGCTGGTGGCGGAGCTGATGACGACCCCGGATCCCGCCGACGCCCTGGTGGTGGAGGTGATCGGGCGGGTGACCGCGGCCGGCGGGCTGGACTACGCGCGCCGACGGGCGCTGGAGCTGGCCCAACAGGCCGACGCCGAGCTGGACATCCTGCCGGCGTCACCCGCACGCGACGCGCTGCGCGACAGCATCGCGTACGCCGTGGAGCGGCGGAGCTA
The DNA here is from genome assembly GCA_016880225.1 of Gemmatimonadota bacterium. Classification (GTDB taxonomy): domain Bacteria; phylum Gemmatimonadota; class Gemmatimonadetes; order Gemmatimonadales; family GWC2-71-9; genus AG41. The sequence continues at coordinate 7,330 of JAEHDT010000051.1, forward strand.
GCCGGTGGCGCAAGGTCCGCGCCGGCCGCTATTTTACGTGGGAGTCCTGGCGACCGGCTTCGTGTTGGGCGGATTCGTCCATTCGCTGTTGCGGCGCTTCCTGCCGCAGGGGCCGGCGAAGGAAATCTTCACCTGGGCCGTGACGCCGACGGTGGGGCCGGTGCATCTGGACCTGCTGGTCGTGTCGATCACGCTCGGGCCGATCGGACTCGACGTATCGCTGCTCGCGCTGGTGGGAGTCGCGATCGCCTATTACGTCGCCCGGTCGATCTTCTGAAGCGAGGCGCCTCATGTTCGGGGACTTGTCGTTCAGCCACATTCTGATCCTGCTGCTGGTGCTCGTGCTGGTGTTCGGCGCGAAGCGGATCCCGGAAATCGGGTCCTCGCTGGGGCAGGGGATAAAGGAGTTCAAACGCAGCCTCAAGGACGCCACGAGCGACGAGCCGCTCCCGCCGCCCCGCGTCCCGCCGCCGACCTCCGGTCCGCTGTCGTCGAGCGGCGACCCGAAACGCCTGAGCGACTAACTCTCGGCGGCGCCGGGGCGGAACAGCTCCTCGCGGCGGTCCACGACCTTCGCCTGGGCACGCAGCGCCGCGAGGTATTGCTGCACCCGCGCCTGCGCGACCGGCCGCAGCAACGCTTCGCGCTGCTCGGCGCGCTGCTTCAGCCAGGCGGCGGAGTCCGCCGGCTGACGCGCGAGGCTCTGCACGACGAAGCACCCCGTCTCGTCCACCACCGCACCGCTCTTTTCCCCCGGCCGGAGTCCGAACGCCGTGCCCAGCAGGACCGCGTTGCGCGCGAACTCGGCCGGCGCCGACACGCGGGTGAAGGGACCCAGCTTCTCCACGTGCAGCCCGCGCCCCCGCCCCGCGGCGAGGAGATCCGCGGCGTCGCGGAGTGATGCCGCCGCTTGGGCCGCGTGCTCCCGGGCCACGGCCTTCTTCTTCTCGTAGCGCGCGGCGGCCTGCACGCGGGCACGGATCTGCGCGAGCGGCGGCACCCCAGCGGATTCGAGCGAGTCGAGCCTGAACACGTAGCTCGCGCCCGCTCCGTCGATCACCGAGCTGGTTTCGCCGGGACGCGCCTCGAAGGCCCATACGCCCACATCGGGCACGGTGGACCCGCCGATCGTCAGCCGCTCGCCCTGAGCGAGCTTGGGCGCGCGGGCGAGCGGCAAGCCGAGATGGCGGGCCGCGCTGTCGAGCCGGGCGGCGTCGCTCTGCTCCGCGGCCAGCCGGTCGAGGGTGTCGGTGCGGGCGTCCGCCGCGTCGAGATGGCGGCCCTGCAGGACGATCGGCACGAGGATGTGGCGCACGTGCAGCGAGTCGCCCCGAGCGGCTTCGACGCGGATCAGGTGATACCCGAACTGGGTCTTGACCGGCTCGCTCAGCGCACCCGGTGCGAGCCGGCGCATCGCCTGAGCGAACGGCGCGACGAACCCGGCCCCGTCGCGCTTCACCCAGCCGAGATCGCCGCCCTGCGCCGCGCTTCCGGAGTCCGCCGACTCCTTCTTGGCCACGTCCTCGAACTTGGCCTTGCCGCCGGCGATCTCGGCCCGGAGGGCGCGCACACGCGCGACGGCCGCCGCGCTGTCCGCGGCGTCGGGGACGCGCGGCAGCGCGACGTAGCTTAGCCACGCGGCCGCGGGGCGCTTGAAGTCGGCCGTGTGGGCCTGGTAGTAACGCGTGAGCTCGGCGTCAGAGACCGGGGCGAGCGAGTCGGGCACGTCGTCCGGCCGCACGGCGAGCAGCGCGACCGTCACCGACTCGCGCTGGTCGCGCCAGATGCGCCACAGCTTCGCATCCGACACGTACACGTCGGCGGTGAGATAATCCTCGAGCTTGCGCTGCGGCAGATAGTCGCGGTACAGCTGCTCCATCTGCGCCCGGAACTCAGGCGCGGCGCTCGTGAGGTAGCGCTGCCACTTGGTGATGTCGAACTGACCGTTGGTCTGAAACGTGGGATCCTGGATCACCTGCTGCAGGATCTGCGGCGGAGGCGAGACCCGCGCCGCCTGGATGATCTCGTCGTCCGAGACCGTGATGCCGAGGCGGCGGTACGCACGCTCCAGCAGGATGTTCTGAATGAACTGCTCGGCGACGCGGTCCTGGACCTGGCGCTCGTCCTCGCGCGTGAGGCGCCCGACACCCTGCTGGCGCCGGTACTGCTCGAGGGTGGCCTGGTACTGCGCCTGGAACGGCTGCGACCGTACGATGGCGCCGTCCACCTTCAGCACCACGTCCCGGCCGCCACCCACGATGTCCGAGACCTGGCCGTATGCCATCCATCCGATGAACGTGACGGCCACGATCCAGAAGACGGGCTTCGTGATTTCGCGCATCGCGCGCATCATAGGGCGCGGAGACTCCGGGTGAAGAGGGGGAGAAGGGGCATAAGTCTAAAAACGACAACGGGAAAACTCAAGCGAGCGGGCGTGATTCAGATTGACAGCGTGGCCGAGCGAACACTATCTTTGTCCAAGTCCCCCAACCACTTAGGCCGTGGCCTACACCAGCGAGATCGAGAAGCTCGAAAAGCGGTGGGCGGAGAACCCCAAGGGGCGGAACTTCGCTCCCCTGGCAGACGCCTATCGCAAGGCAGGAGAACTAGATAGGGCCCTCGAGCTGTGCAAGGCCGGTCTCGATCTGCACCCCGACTATGTCAGCGCGCACATCGTGTACGCGCGCTGCCTGATCGACCAGAAGAACGACGCCGGGGCATCCGAGGTGTTCCGCAAGGTGCTCGCGCTCGACCCGGAAAACGTTCTGGCGCTCAAGATCCTGGCCGAGATCGCCGAGCGGGGGGGCCGGTTCGACGAAGCGGTGGAGTGGCTGAGCCGGTTGCTGAATGCCGATCCGATGAACGGGGACGCCGCGGAGGCGTTGGCGCGCGCCAAGGCCAAGGCGGCTCAATCGGCGGCGAGGACCGTCACGCCGGCCCCGGCCGTAACGGCGCCGGGGCCGGTGGTGCGGCTCGTGCCCGAAGCGGTCTCGACTCCCCCACCCCCACCCCCACCCCCATCTGCGCACCCGAGTCTCGTCGTCGAGCACGTGTCCGAGGGTCCCCCCGCGCCGACTCTCGACGTGAAGGGCGCGCCGGCCGACATCGAGACGTTCGACGGTACGCTCGATTTCAATGCGGTCGCGCACGACGCGGCGCGGGCGGACGGACTGGAGGTGCAGGAAGAGGTCGAGCTCAAGCCGCAGAACCTTGTGATCGAGGGGCTGGCGCATTCGCAATACGAGAGCGGGCTGTTCGCCCAGCCAGCGGAAGCCGCGGCGCCCGAGGCAGAGCCGCCGACGGTGGACTTGCCGTTGATCATGCCGGACGACCTGGCTCCCCTGCCGGACGTGGCGCAGCAGGCGCCCGCGAGCCCGGTTGTCGCCGGCCCGGCTGCGCCAGTGCCGCCGCCCGCCGCCGTGCGCCTGTCGGACGATGACGGGGCGGCGGACACGGCTGCGCTGTCGCGCGCCGAGCCGGTGCTGACGGAAACGATGGCGGAGCTGTACCTGCGGCAGGGACACCAGGACGACGCGCTGCGCGTCTATCACGCGCTGCTGGACCAGCGGCCCGGCGATGCGCGGCTGCGGGCGCGGGTTCAATCCCTGATCAGTGGGGGGACGGGCGAGTCGGTCCAGACTTTTCTCAAGCGCATTCTCGCGGGAAGGCTCGGAGCCGGTGTTCCCGCCCCGCCGCCGCCCCCGCTCTCGACCCCGGCCGCCGCGCCTCCAGAAGCGGCCGCGTCCACTACGTGGTCCGCTGAGTCCAGAGGCTCGCCGCTCGACAGCGCGTTCGCCGTCGCCGACGAGGCATCCGACTCCGACACCCCTACTCCCGGCGAGGCGACGCGGCCCGCGGACGACAGCATCTCGCTCGACGAAGTGTTCGGAGACGAGGGCGGGCGCAGCTCGATGCCAGCGGCCGAGGCGCCGGCACCGCCCGAGCCGGCAGCCGCGCCGCCCGCCGCGCCGCCGAGCGGCGGGTTTTCGTTCGACCAATTCTTCAGTGCCGGGGGCGCGCCCGGAGCGGGGGGCGCCGCGGGCGCCCCGCCCGAGAGCGGTGCCGCCCGCAAGGCCCAAGTCCGGGCGTCCGGATCGAAGCAGCGTCCGCCGACGGAGGACGAAGGCGACCTCGATCAGTTCCAGGCCTGGTTGCGAGGCCTCAAGTCCTAGTGCACATCGCCGTGCTGAACGGCCCGAACCTGAATCTGCTGGGAGAACGCGAGCCGGAGCTGTACGGGCGGACGACCCTCGCGGAGATCGAGTCCCGTGTGCGGGAGCGGGCGCGCGGGCTCGGCGTCGAGATCTCGTGGACGCAGACGAACCATGAGGGCGAGCTGGTGGACGCGATCCAGCGACTCAAGGGCAAGGCCGACGGTGCGGTGGTCAACGCCGCCGCGCTCACGCACACGAGCCTGTCCGTGCGTGACGCCCTGCTCGCGGTGCGCGTCCCCTTCGTCGAGGTGCACCTGTCGAACATCTTCGCGCGCGAGCCGGAGCGCCGCCGCTCGCTGCTCGCCGACGCCGCTGTCGGGATGGTCACCGGGTTCGGCGCCGAGAGTTATCGCCTGGGGCTCGAGGGCCTGGTCGGCTATCTCCAGGCCCGCCATGGCGCCTGACCGGCGCCGGGCGCGGCAGGAGGCGCTGGTCCGGGCGCTCGAGGCCGACGCGCTGGACGGGTTGCTCGTGGCGTCGCGCGCCAACATCCGGTACCTGACGGGCTTTTCGGGCTCGGCCGCGCTTGTGGTCGTCACACGGGCCGACGTGCTGCTCGTGACGGACTTCCGCTACGATGAGCAGGCCCGCGCCGAGGCCGGCGCCGTGGCGCGGGTGGAAGTCGAGAGCACGAGCGTGTGGGACCGCTTCTTCAAGGAGCTCGCCACCCTCGGCCCGCTGGCCGAGCTCGGGTACGAGGCGCAGGCGCTGTCGGTGCACGACGCGCGGCGCTTCGCCGATGCGGGGAAGGTGTGGCGCTGGAGGCCGACGACGGAGCTGGTGGAGCGGCTGCGCGCGACCAAGGACGAGGGCGAGATTGCGGCGATCCGGAGCGCGGCGCGGCTCGCCGGTGAGGCGCTGGGAGAGACGCTCGGACAGGTGCGGCCGGGCATGACGGAGCTGGCGATCGCGGGGACGCTCGAGGGAGCGCTGCGGCGGCTGGGGAGCGAAGGCCACCCATTTTCGACGATCGTGGCCTCGGGCCCGCGCAGCGCACTGCCGCATGCGCGCTCGAGCGCCCGGCCGGTAGCGGCCGGCGAGTGGCTGCTCGTGGACTTCGGGGCTCAGGTGGACGGCTACTGCGCGGACATCACCCGCACCGTGGTCGTGGGAGCCCGGGCGAACGAGCGGCAGCGCGCCCTCTACGGAGTGGTTCAGGAGGCGCAGCGGCGTGCCCGCTGCGGAGTGCGGGCGGGCATGAGCGGGCGGGACGCCGACGCGCTGGCGCGCGAGCCGATCGCCGCCAAGGGCTTCGGCGACGCATTCGGCCATTCGCTCGGACACGGGCTCGGCCTCGAGGTGCACGAGTCGCCCCGGCTCTCGAGAACGAACCCCGATCCGTTGCCCGCGGGCGCCGTGGTCACCATCGAGCCCGGCGTTTACCTCGCGGGGGAGGGTGGCGTGCGCATCGAGGACGACGTGTACCTGACGCCGGACGGGCGTGGCGCCGAGCTGCTGTCCGACGGGCTGACGGACCTCGTAGAGCTCGTGTA
>JAEHDT010000052.1 GCA_016880225.1 Gemmatimonadota bacterium
ACCGTCGCCGTCACGCACCATCGAGCCCAATGCGTCATACCCACCTCCGTTGAAGGTCCACAACTACTGCCCCGCACCGAACGAGAACCCCACGTACATGTTGCGACCCGGAGCCGGCTCATAATAGCGCCCCGCAGACGCGTTGATAACCACCGACCCCACGTACGACCGGTTGAAGACGTTGTTGAACCCGACGAACGGGCTCAGCCGCACGCGGCCCACCGTCCCGTCCCAACCCGCCCGCAGGTTGGTGGTCCACCACGGCAGCGTGCGCGTGTTGAGCGCATCGCTCACGAGGTATCCCGACGAGTGGGTTTCCTCCATCTCTACCCAGGCGCCGCGTACGAACGCGGGACGCCCCCGTAGCAGGAAGTGAAGCCAGTGCTGCGGGATGCCGGGGAGCGCCCGGCCGTCGAGCACATTGCTCCCCGCGGTGTAGCGCGTGTAGCGGAAGTCCGAATACGTCCAGCTCGTCCTCAGGTCGAGCCCCGACATGATCTCAAGGGCGGCGCCGAGCTCCACACCCTGGTGTCGGGACCTGCCGGCGTTCTCGTAGAAGACCCGGCCCGTCGTGTCCGCGGGCACGGGGAACGAGATGAGCTCGCCGCGCACTTCGGCGTCGAACAGCGCCACCGAGTAGTCCAGTCGTCCGCCGGCGTGGCCGCGCGCCCCGATTTCGTAGTTCGTCGCCTTCTGGGGCTCGAGCGTCGGGTTGAAGCCTCCGGCGGCACTCGGCCGATTGGTGAGCTCGGTCGTGGTCGGCGTCTCGAATGAGGTTCCGATGTTGCCGTAGACGGTCACCGCGTCGGACGGCGTGACGGCAACCCCGAACGAGCCAGACAGGGCGCGCATCAGCCGGTGGCCGGAGTCGTCGGGGTTCGTCGCCGTGATGAGGCGGTCGCCCACCTGAAAATTCACCCAGTCGTACCGCAGGCCGGCAGTGAGCGACAGGTGCGGCGTGACCTGCAGCGCGCTCTGCACGAACGGCCCGACCTCGGTTACATGCTCGAGCTGGTCGAGCTGCCGGCTCGTCGAATCGGGACGGGTGGGATCGGACGTGAGGTACCGGAAGTTCAGGCGGTCGTCGCGCTGGCGCTGGAAGTCGATCCCGGCCGTCACCCGATGGTCCAGGTGCCCGAGCGGCAGCGGCCGGCTGACACTCGCCCGGGCACCGTAGTCGAACCGGTCGAGGTCGATGAAGGCCTGGGTCGTGGGGTTGGTCAGGCTGCGGCTGACGCCGAAGACGGTGACGGAGGCTTCACCGCCGGTCGGAAACGCGCGCCGCAGCGTGACGCCCGCCTGGCCCTGCGTAACGTCCTTGCCGGCGTTGCGCGTCAGGTTGAACGGGGCGGCCGCCTCGGGAGTGCGCGCCAACTCCGTCGCATTGAGGGCGCCGGGGTTGTCGGCCCGCGGATCCCAGCCAACGTCCGCAGTGGCGGCGAGCGACCAGCCGTTCGCGAGCGGGAAGTGCCAGCGCGAATTGAGATTGCGGAAGTCGGCGTCGGAGTGTTGCCGCTGCCCGGTGTAGTCGAGACGCGAGACCGTCACGAGGGCGCTGCCCGAGCCGACGCGCAGCGCCGTGCTCGTCTGCCACTTGCTCCAGTTGCGGTCCAGGTGCCGATCGAACGTGCCGAACAGGACGCGCACATCCTGGCGGATGTTCTCCGGCGCGGTGGGGTCGGTCCAGATGCTGATCACGCCGCCGGACGCGTTGCCGAACAGGGCAGAGGACGAGCCGCGCAGCACCTCGATGCGGTCGGCGGCGCCGAGCTCCAGATTCGTGAGCTGGCCCTGGCCGTCCGGGAGCGTCTGGGGGATCCCGTCGACCAGCACCTTGATGCCGCGCACCGCGAACGCCGAGCGGGCGCCGAAGCCGCGGATCGAGATGCGCTGATCGAGCGAGAAGTTGTAGCGGTTGGCCGCGTACACGCCCGGGACCGACACGAGCGCCTCGTCCAGGCCCCAGGTGGGCCGGGCGCGGCTGATCGCTTCCTTCTCGACCAGCTGCACCGCCTGCGGGATGCGGTTGATCGGCGGATTGGCGCGGGTGACGGACACGACGGCCGGCGGGAGCGTATAGACCTTGAGGCTATCCGCGGGCCGTGCGCTCGTATCCGGCTGTTGCGCGGTCGCAACACCGGGCGAGCCAAGACAAAACGAGGCGAGCACCACCACTCGCCTGTGGGTCAGAAGCGTCATGCGGTCATTGGTTTTAACCGGTCACCCGAGAGGCGTCAAGGGACAAGCGAACTTGCCCGCGGATCCATTTATCGGGGCGGCCGCAGCATCCGGTTCCAGCGGATTCGCCACGGATCGCTGGCAACGCTCAGGTAGATGATCACGGGCCGTCCCACGATGTGTGAGCGCGGCAGGAAGCCCCAGAAGCGGCTGTCGTACGATTCGTCCCGGTTGTCGCCCATTACCCAGAAGTGCCCCGGGGGGATCACGATCGGGCCCCAGTCGTGGGTGGTAGGGTGGTAGCGGGCCGTGTCTTTCCCGACGTACTGGGGCAGCTGCAGGGCGCGCATCTTCCGGAGCTGAAACGGGTCGTCGGGGTGCTGCTCGAGGTGTAGCGCGTACGGCTCGTCGAGGCGCTTACGGTCGCGGTACACGGTGTCGTGGACCATCTGCAGCGTGTCGCCGGCCTCGCCGATCACGCGCTTCACGATGTTCAAATTCGGGGTCGAGTCCTCCACCGAGCGGAACACGACGATCCCGTCGCGGTGCGGTTCGGCGTACCCCGGCAGGCGCCAGAAACGGACGCCCGTGAACGGGATCTCGAGCTCGCCGCCGTACACCGCCTTGTTGACGAACAGGAAGTCGCCCACGAGCAGCGTGTTCTCCATGCTCCCCGAGGGGATCCGGAACGCTTCGATCAGGTAGGACCGGAGCACGATCCAGATGACGAGCGCCACTCCGATCGAACCGGCCCAGCCCTTGGTCCAGCGGTTGAACGCCCGCAGCCACTCGAGCATCAGGGCCGCTCCACCCAATCGGCGACGAAGATGTTGGTCTCGTGCGGCGCGCTGCCGTGGCGGTTCGAGGCCCACACGAGCCTCGTGCCGTCGGGAGAGAACATGGGGAAGGCATCGAACTCCGGAGACGTGGTCACGCGCTCGAGCCCCGAGCCGTCGAGGTTCACGAGGTACAGATCAAAGTCGCGCGACGCGGGGTTGCGGGTGTTGGACGCGAAGATGATGCGGCGGTCGTCGGGGTGGAAGTACGGCGCGAAGCTGGCGCCGTCCAGCTGCGTGACCTGCCGCTGATCGCTGCCGTCCGCGTTCATCACCCAGAGGTCCATTCGCGTAGGCCGCACCAGCCGTTTGGCGAGCAGGTCCCGGTAGCCAGCCGAATCGGCGGCCGTCGCCGGATGGTAGGCCCGGTACACGATCAGCCGTCCGTCGTGCGAGAAGAACGGACCGCCGTCGTACCCGAGCGTGGTGGTGAGCCGCTTCAGGTGCGACCCGTCGACGCCCATCGTGTAGATGTCGAGGTCACCGCCCGAGAGCGACGTGAACACGATCGTCCGGCCGTCGGGGGAGAGGGTCGCCTCGGCGTCGTAGCCGGGGTTGGTGGTGAGCCGGCGGGCGTGCGAGCCGTCCTGCTCCGCGGTGTAGATGTCGTAGTCGTACAACGCCCAGACGTAGCCCTGCGAGTAGTCGGGGCGCGGTGGGCAGGCCGCACCGCCGTGCTCGGTGCTCGAGTAGAAGATGCGGCGGTCGCGGTCGTAGAAGTAGCCGCACGTGGTGCGGCCGCGGCCCGACGACACGCGATGCAGCGCCCCGCCCGCCGCGCTCATCACGTACATCTGGTCGCATTGCTCGTCCGGTCCCTGACGCTGGAAGATGAGCAGCCGGCCGGAGGCGGAGTAATACGCTTCGGCGTTCTGCCCGCCGAACGTGAGCTGGCGCACGTTCCGGAGGTGCACTTCACCCGACTCCGCCGGCACGGCCGCACTCTGGGCCACGATCAGGAGCAGCGCGATAGACGCCATCGAGCCCGCAAGCTAGGCCGGGCTTTCACCGGAGGCAACCGTCCGTTGCGGCTCGTTTCTTGGTATAATTGACCCTCGCCATGAGCGACCCCAGTCCGCCGCGCCGTTCGCAGCCCCCCGTGATGGACGCCCTCGGCAAGCTCTGCACCGAGGGCAAGCAGCTCGCGGATTACCTGTGGCAGGTGCCCAAGGACGAAGCGGCGCGGCAGAAGATCGTCGCGATCCTGGATCAGATCGCCGCCGAAGCGGGGAAGCAGGGCCGCAAGGAGATGCCGCGCATCTGCGCCGAGCTCACGACCGCCGCCAAGGCGAGCCCCAGCCCGCAGCAGGTGGACGTGCTGGTGAGCGGGTTCGACCGGCTCGTGAATCTGTGGCAGGCGGCCAAGTCCGGCCTGCTGTGACGAAGCTCGCCCAGGCGACGTCCGTCGATCAGCTCTGTATCGACACCGTCCGCACGCTCGCGATGGACGCCGTGGAGCGGGCGAATTCCGGCCACCCCGGCACCGCCATGGCGCTGGCGCCGCTCGCCTACGTCCTGTGGCAACGCCATCTGCGCTACAATCCTGCGAACCCCGAATGGTTCGGCCGCGATCGCTTCGTGCTGTCGGCGGGCCACGCCTGCATGCTCCTGTACGCGACGCTCCACCTCACCGGGTACGATCTCTCGCTCGACGACCTGAAGCAGTTCCGCCAGTGGGGGAGCCGCACGCCGGGGCATTCCGAGCACGGGCTCACGCCGGGCGTCGAAGCGACGACCGGCCCGCTGGGACAAGGCGTGGGGAACGCGGTGGGGATGGCGCTCGCCGAAGCGCATCTCGCCCAGCTGTTCAACCGCCCGGGGCACGCGATTGTGGAGCACTGCACGTACTTCCTCGCCTCGGACGGCGACTTGATGGAGGGCGTGTCGCACGAAGCGTGCTCCCTCGCGGGCCACCTGAAGCTGGGTCGCCTCATCGGGATCTACGACGACAACCGTATCACGATCGACGGTACGACCGACCTCACCTTCTCGGATGACACGGCGCGGCGGTTCGAAAGCTACGGCTGGCACGTCGAGCGCGTGGCCGACGGCAACGACCTCGGTGCGCTCGACGCGGCACTCGCCGCCGCGCGCCGGGTCGCCGACCGCCCGTCGCTCGTGATCGTGCGCACCCACATCGGGTACGGCAGCCCGCACAAGCAGGACACGCCGGAAGCGCACGGCGCCCCGCTCGGCGCCGACGAGGTGAAGCTCACCAAGCAGCGCCTCGGCTGGCCCAGCCTCGAGCCGTTCCACGTGCCCGAGGAGGCGCTGGCGCATTGGCGGCGCGTCCGCGAGCGCGGCGCCCGGCTCGAGGCCGAGTGGACCGAGCGGCACGCGGCGTACCGGCGAGCGTTTCCGGAGCTTGCGGCGGAGCTCGAGCGCCGGCTCGCGGGGCGGCTGCCGGAGGGGTGGGAGGCGGGGCTGCCCGTCTTCACGCCCAAGGACGCTCAGGCGACGCGCGCCGCGTCGGGAAAGGTGCTGAATGCCATCGCCCCGAAGCTGCCCGAGCTGATCGGCGGCTCGGCCGATCTCGCCGGGTCCACCAACATCGTGTTCAAGGACGGCGGCGACGTCGCGGCGGGACGCTGGGGCGGGCGCAACGTGCATTTCGGCGTACGCGAGCACGCCATGGGCGCGATCCTGAACGGCCTGGCGCTGCACGGCGGGGTGCGGCCCGTGGGATCGACCTTCCTGATTTTCTCGGACTACATGCGGCCGTCGATCCGGCTCGCCGCGCTGTGCGACCTCCCCGTGATCTACGTCTTTTCGCACGACTCGATCGGACTGGGGGAGGACGGCCCCACCCACCAGCCGATCGAGCAGCTCGCCTCACTGCGCGCGATTCCCCATCTCGCCGTCGTCCGCCCAGCGGACCCGGCGGAGACGGTCGAGGCTTGGCGCGCGGCCGTATTGCACACGGGCGGCCCGGTCGCCTTGATCCTGACCCGCCAGAAGGTGGGCGTGATCGACCGCGCGAAGTACGCGCCGGCGAACGGGCTGAGGCTCGGCGCCTACGTGCTCGCCGATGCGCCGGCCGGCAAGCCCGCCGTCGTTCTCCTGGCCTCGGGCTCCGAAGTAGAGCTGGCGCTTGCCGCTTACGAGCGGTTGGCCGCCGCAGGCATCGCGGCGCGCGTGGTGAGCGTGCCGTCGCTGGAATGGTTCGCCAACCAGCCCCCGGAGTACCGCGACGCGGTGCTGCCCCCCACGGTGCGCGCCCGGCTCGCCGTGGAGGCGGCGGGACCACAGCCGTGGTACCGCTGGGTAGGAGACGGGGGCGCGGTGGTGGCTATCGAGCGCTTCGGCGCCTCGGCACCCTACCAGCGGATCTACCAGGAATTCGGGCTGACGGTGGAGAATGTGGCGCGAAGGGCGAAGGAACTGCTGGGCCCCTAGAACGCCGGCTTTCCGCGTTACTTCCCTAGCCGCGCCAGCACCAGCCGCCCCGCCTCTCTCCCCGACTTCACGCACGCCGACACGCCCGCGCCGTCGATCCCGGCCCCGGCAATCGCGAGCGGTGCCAGGCGAGCGAGACCCTCTCGCACGGCGGCGACGCGTCCGGGGTGTCCGCTGGGGTAGCGCGGCAGCCCGCGCGACCAGTGGAACGCCCGAGCCCAAAGCGGAGCGCCCCGGAGCCCGAGAATCCTCGCGAGCTCGGCGTGCGCGATCGCGCCCGGATCACCATCCACCGGCGCGACGAAGGCGCGCAGCAGCACGTGCCCGTCGGGGGCGCGGTGGGGATACTTGCGCGACGAGTACGAGCAGGCCCGTACCGCCCCGCCCGAGTCCATCGCGGCCACGAACCCCGTCCCCTCGAGTGGCGCCGACACCTGGTCCGCCCGATACGCGAGCGATACGGTGATGCTCGGGTAGTAGACCACCTCTCCGAGGGCCCACGCGGCCGTCACGCCCAGGGCGGCGAGCAGCCGGGCGGTGACCCAGGCGGGCACGGCGAGGATCACCGCCTCCGCCTCGAGCGCGGAGCCGCCGGTGAGCGAGAGCCGCCAGCCGCGTGCCCCCGG
>JAEHDT010000007.1 GCA_016880225.1 Gemmatimonadota bacterium
ACGACGCAGTCGCTGCGGGAGCCCCAGCCCGTGCTCGCATCGGTGCGGGGTTGGTGATGTGGATCACGTGCACCGCTTGACAGGGCCGGACGCCTCACTATTAATGCGCCCCTGCCGCTGAGGCTCCGCGGCCGCCATTCCCCGCACCACTCCTGGGAAGGGACCAGACACATGCAAAACCCGATTGGCACCGTGCAGACCGAGCAATGGAGTTGGATCCTCCAGACGGTATGGGGCTGGATCTGGAGCGGCCTCTCCTGGATTGTCGACTGGCAGCGGCAGGTGTTTGAGGTCGCGGTCGTCGGCGATTCCTTCTGGGTCGCGGTCGGAAAGTCGGTGCTGCTGTTCTTTCCGGCGACCGTGCTCGTGGCCGGGGTGTGGGGAACGATGGTCTCGCTGTACACGATCCCGTTCCGTTCGGGGCGCGGGCGGTTCCTCGCGGCGCTGCTGATGTGCTGGTGGGACGCGGTGCGCATGGCTTGGTTCTATTGGTTCGGCCTGGCGCGCTTTCTCCTCGTGTTCGTCGCCTGGATTTGGGGCCTGCTCAAGCTCGCGGTCGGGCTGTTCTGGCGGACGTTGAAGAACCTCGTGACGTCGCCCTTCGCCATGCTCGATTCGAGCTCGCGCCAGCCGGGCGTTCCCTGGATCGCGTTCGTGCTGCTGCTCTTCTGGTCCGCGATCGAGGCCACGATCTTCACATTCACGCTGCGCCCCACGATGGCCGAGCTGCTCGCGGACTTGACGGGGTACACGGTGAACCCGCTCCTCCTCGTGGTGATCCTCTGGTTCTTCCTGTTCATCATCATCGGGGGCAGCTTCGCGTGCATCCAGGTACTGAACGAGGCGATCAAGACCCGGGCGGTCGGCCAGATCGTCGCGATGGTCATGGTCGAGATCACGGTCGCCCTGTTCGAAGTGCTGTTCCTGTACCGCGAGCTGATCGACGCGATCACGCCGTGGCTGGCCCAGCAGGGGATCGAGCTGGGCGTGGTCGGGACACTGGGGTTGGCGTTCCTGGGGTGGACGGGTGTGCGCGGCATGACGTGGTTCTTGTTCGGCCGATTCGGCACGCCGGCGCTCCTCGCCATCCTTGGCAGGAAGGCCATGGAGGGTATGGAGGGCGCGCGTGACGTGAGCTCGGCGGCCGAGGCGGAGTTCTGGCAGGGGCCGATCAAGGCGCTCAAGGCTGAGCACGAGTGGTTCAAGAAGGAGGCCCAGCACCTGGTCGAGCTGCTCACGCTGCCGGTGCTGCAACTGGTCGCTGGCGGGTTCAACTTCTTGGTCGTGGTGATCATGGGCAAGCCGCACTTCAATTTGCCGTTCCGGTCGCTGGACCAGGTACTCCACAGCACGCCCATATTCATGAGCGGCAAGACCAGCACCGTCGAGGGAGGTGCGTCATGAGGCGGCGCGTCGCAGCCCTGGCCCTGGCCCTGGGCGTCGTCGCCTGCTCGCCGTCGGAGAAGGCCGGTCCTCCCAGGTCGACGCTCGTGATCGGCCTCGATATCAGCGGGTCGTTTCGCCGCAATCCGAACTTCAACGGCGCGATCGAATTCGCGTCGCTCTACATCTACGCGCACCTGAACGGCGTCGGCGGCCTGCAGCCGAACACGGCAATCTTCGTGGGGGAGCTGGGCGGCGAGCGTCCCGGACAGGCCAAGGTGTTCCACCCGATCCAGGACCTCTCGGGTAAGTCGCCGGCGCAAATCGCGTCCGACCTGCGCGCTTGGTTCCCGCAGGAAGACCCGATCACGGATTTCAATGCGTTCTTCCAGCGCGCCGCCTTGCACGTGCGGCGCAACAATCTCGTCCTGGCGCCGCTCAATGTCGTGCTATTCTCCGACGGGGAGCCCGATTATCCGGGCGCTGGGCGCCTCTCCGCCGACGATCGCTACAAGCGCGTGGACATGAGCCCGCTCGAATATCTGTCGCGCAACGTGACGGTGCGGCTGCTCTACGCCGATCCTCCGATCGCGCAGCTGTGGGAGCGTAAGGTCCCGCGCAAGCGCGTGCGCCTCTGGACGCAGGACGCGGAGGTCATGAAGGGATGGCGGCGCCACATGGTGGATGGCACGCCGATGGAGCGGCAGGATTCTCTCTGGTCGTGGGTGCAGAACGTGGTGGACGTGCGCGTGCGTCGGGAACGCGTGCTGTAGAGGGCGCGGCCGACCGAGTTTCCCTCCGCGACAAGAATGTGCAGTCGCTTCGGGAGACTCGGACGGCCTCGCGCTAGCAGTATCTGTCGAATGCCGCCGTGAGATCCCCCGCGATGTCCTGCGCGGCGCGCCCCTCGATGTTCTTCCGCTCGAGCATGAAAACCAGCCGTCCGTCCTTGAACAGCGCGATCTGGGGCGACGACGGCGCGTAACCCGTGAAGTAGCTCCGGGCCCGCGCAGTCGCATCGGCGTCCTGGCCGGCGAACACCGTCAGCAGCCGCGCCGGTCGTTTCGGGTGTGCTATCGCGAGCGCCGCGGCCGGGCGCGCGTTGCGAGCGGCGCAGCCGCACACCGAGTTCACGACGACGAGCGTGGGGTCCTTGGTCGTCGCGAGCACGGCGTCGACGTCCGCGGGGGTGCGCAGCTCCTGGAACCCGATGCGGGTCAGCTCGTCGCGCATCGGCTGGACCAGGCGCGGGTCGTAAAGCGGGACATTCATGTTGGCCATTGATTCCTCGATGCGAATGACGCTTCGTTGAATCATAACACCGCTCTTTCCCCGAGGTTCACGCGTGCGGGTGCTGATCGTGGAGGACGATGCCGAGCTGGCGGAGCTGTTGCGCGACGGCCTCCGAGCGCAGCGCATCGATCCGACCCTCGCCGCCACGTTCGCGGACGGCCGGGACCGCGCCAAGAGCGGCGCCTTCGACGTCATCATACTCGACGTGCGGCTCCCCGACGGCACCGGCCTCGATCTGTGCGGGGAGCTGCGGCGTGGCGGCAGCGAGACTCCGGTGCTGATGCTGACCGCTCTCGACGGCGTCGACGACCGCGTCCGCGGACTCGAGGTGGGGGCAGACGACTACGTCACCAAGCCGTTCGCGTTCCGGGAGCTCGTGGCGCGCCTCAAGGCGCTGGCGCGGCGCCGGCCGGCTCTGGCGCCCGCGCGCCACCGCGTCGCCGACCTGGAGGTGGACCTCGGCACGCGCGAGGTGCGCCGGAGCGGCCGCGCGATCGCGCTCAGCGCGAAGGAGTTCGCCCTGCTGGAGCTGTTCGTGTTGCATCGGGGACGCGTGCTCGACCGCGCCACGATCACGTCTCACGTCTGGGACGACAACCACGACCCGTTCGCCAACGTCCTCGAGGTGCTCGTCGGAAGGCTGCGGCGCAAGATCGACGACGGGTTCGAGCCCAAGCTGATCACGACATTGCGCGGCGCGGGCTACCGGTTCGGCGCATGACGAGCCACGCGATCACCCCGCTCCGCCGGCTCCGGCTGCAGCTGACGGGGTGGTACGCCGGAGTGTTCACCCTCGTGCTGGCCCTGCTCGGTGCGGGCCTCATTCTGACGATCCGTCATCAGATGTCGCGCCGGCTCGATGCGTCGCTCGCCGCCGCCGCGGCGGCGCTCGAGCGCGCCGAGCGCATCCGGGAAGCCGAGCGCACGAGCACGCGTGGCGCGGTGGTCGATGCCGTGGAGGAGCTGCACATCCCCGAGCGCTCGCTTTACCTGCTGGACGGCGACGGGGCCCCCGTGACGCCCGCGCAGGTTCCGGCCTGGATCCGGGACGCCGCGCGGGGGGCGATCCGCGCCGGGCGCGGCTACAAGAACCTCGACGCGCCCGATCATCGGGAGCTGCGGCTGTACGCCGAGCGGTTCACCGGTGCGGGCGGCGCCCCGTACGTCGCCGCGGTCATGGCCGACCGGGGAGAGCTCGAGGACGAATACGCGTCGCTGATCGAGGCGTTCGCCGTCGCCGCGCTGGCCGGGCTCGCGCTCATCGCGGGCGGTGGCTACGTCTTGGTGCGCAAGTCCACCGCGCCAGCCGAGCGCTCCATGGACCAGATGCGCCGGTTCATGGCCGACGCGGCGCACGAGCTGCGCACGCCGATTACGGTGCTGCGGACGCGGGCCGAAGTGGCCCTCGCGCAGCCGCGTGACGCGGACCGTGACGCGGCCACCCTCGCGGCGATCGAGCGCGAGACGGCGCGCCTCGGCGGCATCGCGGGCGACCTGCTCACGCTCGCCCGCGCGGACGCGGGCGACCGGCCGCTCGGGCGGCAGCCCGTGTACCTGGACGATGCTGCCGCGGGCGCGGTGGACGCCGCCCAGGCCCTGGCTCACGCCAAGCAGATCGCCCTGGCCGTCGGCAGCTTCGACGAGGCACGGGTGGTCGGCGACCCGGACCTGATCCGGCGGCTGCTCCTCATCGTACTGGACAACGCGATCAAGTTCACGCCTGCGGGCGGGCGCGTGCAGCTCGACGTCTCGACCGCCGATGGGCAGGCCACCGCCGTGGTGAGCGACACCGGGATCGGCATCCCCGCGGACCAGCTGCCGCACGTGTTCGAGCGCTTCTACCGGGGAGACGCGGCCCGGCGGCAGGCGGACGGGGCGGGCCTCGGTCTCGCCATCGCCCGCTGGATCGCCGACGCGCACGGGGCGACGATCGACATCGCGTCGCAGCCGGGTGCTGGTACGCGGGTGACGCTCACCTTTCCGCTCGCCGTTTAAGCCTTCAGCCGGAAGTCCCTTCCCCGCAGCGCCACGAGCAGGGTGGGCACGGCGAACAGGGTGATCGGCGTCGACAGCGCCAGGCCCCCGATTACGGCGAGCGCGAGCGGGCGCTGCAGCTCGCTCCCCGGTCCAAGACCGAGCGCGAGCGGCAGCAGGCCGAACAGGGTGCACAGGGTGGTCATGAGGATCGGTCGCAGCCGCACCCGTGCCGCTTCCCGGATGGCGACCTCAAGGGACTCGGCGTCGGCGCGCATGCGCAGCCGGGTGAAGTCGAGCAGGATGATGCCGTTCTTCACGATCAGCCCCACCAGCAAGATCAGGCCCATGAACGACGAGACGTTCAGCACCGTCCCGGTCGCGAGCAGGAGCGCCAACGCGCCGACGAACGAGACCGGGGCCACGAGCAGCACGACGAGCGGCTCGGCGAACGATTCGAACTGCACGACCATCACCGCGCAGACGCTCACCGCGGCGAGGGCGAGGACCAGCAGCAGCGCGCGGAACGCCTCCTGCTGGCCGGCGTACTGGCCGCCGAGCGCGACCCGCACGCCGGACGGCGGGGGGTAGCGGGCGAGCACGCGGCGCACGTCACGCATCACACCGCCGAGCGAGCGTCCGCTCACATCGGCCGTCATCGCGATCATCTGTTGCTGGTTCTCACGCTCGAGCGCGAGCCGCGATTCGGCGGGCTCGAACCCGGCGAGGCTACCGAGCGGCGTCGCGGGACCCCCGCGCGCCGGCACGATCGGCAGGGCACGGAGCCGCAGGGGGTCGAACCGCACCGAGTCGGGCGCCCGGACACGCACCGCCACGGGCCGGTCTTCGACCCGGATCTCGCCGGCCGGCACCCCGAGCAGCGCGGCGCCGACGGCATCGCCCACATCCGCCGGGCTCATGCCGAGGCGGTCGGCCTCCGCCTGGTTGACTCGCATCAGCAGCTCCGCCGTCGGCTCGCTCACGCCGCTGAAGAGGTCCTCGAGCCCGTCGACCTGCTCGAGTGCCGGCGTGAGGCGCCGCGCGAACGCCTCGAGTGTGTCGAGCGGCTCGCCGTACAGTTTGATCTCCACCGGGCGCGCCGCGCCCGCGAGATCGTTGATCACATCCGCGAGGATCTGCATGAATTCGATGTGGAGGCGCGGCATCGCGACCGCGATTCGACCGCGCACCTCGTCTATCACCGCGAACACATCGCGCGAGCGGCGGTTGCGGGGCGAGAGCCGCACGACGATATCGCCCGAGTTCTGTGCCGTGGCGAACATCCCCAGCTCGGCGCCGGTGCGGCGTGCCGTGCCCGTGACCTCGGGCGTCGCCGCGAGGATCTTCTCGGCGACGCCCAACTGGCGGTCCGTCTCCGCGAGCGCCGTGCCGCCGGGCGTGAAGTAGTCGAGAATGAAGGCCCCCTCGTCGATCTCCGGGAGGAAGCCCGTGCCCACCGTCCGCCACAATGCGAGCCCCAGCGCCACGAGGGCCGCCGTCGCGAGCGCGATGCGACGGGGCTGGTGCAGCGCAGCAACGAGGGCACGCTCGTAGCGCGGCGCCAGTGCGTCGAGCGCTTGCTCGAGGCGGGCCAGGGGGCGCCAGCGCGGCTGCGTAGTCTCGACCTCGTGCGTGGTGACGAACTGCTCGGCGAGAAGCGGAATGAGGGTGAGCGCGAGGATGAGCGAGACGAGCACTGCCACCGTGAGCGTCGTGGCCAGGGCCGCGAAGAACTGTCCCACAACGCCCTGCAACAGCCCGAGCGGGAGAAACACCACGACGGTCGTGACGGTGGACGTCGTGACGGGCCAGATGAGCTCCTGCACCGCCGCGCGGATGGCAAGCACCCGGCTGGCGCCGAGCAACAGGTGGCGGGCGATGTTCTCGGTCACCACGACGGCGTCGTCGATCACGAGGCCGATGGCGATCGCCATGGCCCCCAACGTCATCAGGTTGAACGTCTGCCCGATCACCCACATCGCGAAGACGGTGACGGCGAGCGTCACCGGAATCGCGGCGGCGCTGATCGCCGTGATGCGGCCGTGACGCAGGAACAGCAGTAGCACGAGCACGGCGAGCATCGCTCCGATCAGCATCGCGTCGCGCACCGAGCGGACGGCATCGCGCACCAGGGCGGCCTGGTCGTATACGCGCTTGAGCCGGACGCCGGGCGGGAGGCTGGAGGCGAGCGCGGCCACGATGCCGGCTACGCTGTCCGCCACATCGAGGGTGTTGCCCTCGACCTGACGCGCGACGTTGATGAGCGCGGCGGGCTTGCCGTCGCCCGCGACGATGCGGACATGATCCTCGGTTCCGACGCGGACCGTCGCGACGTCACGCACCCGCAGGCCGTTGCGGACCACCACGGCGCCGATGTCGTCGGGCCCGTGCGCCTCCTGGTCGGTCACGATCAGGTACTGGCGATAGTCTTGGGCCACCCGCCCCACCGCCTGCACGGTGACCGCCCGCCGGATGGCGTTGGCGAGGTCGTCGTAGGTCAGGCCCAGCGCCGCGAGCCGCGGGGGGTCGGCGACGACCTCGATCTCGCGGACGTCGGTGCCCTGGACGTCGACGCGTCCCACGCCCGGGACGCGCGAGATGAGCGGCTTGATGTCGTAGCGCGCGATGTCGTACAGTGCGGCGGGGTCGCCGCCCTCCAGATTGTAGGAGATGATCGGGAAGAGCGACGGCGTGAGCCGCTCGATCTCGACGTCCAGGTCGGGCGGCAGCGTCCCCTGGATCTGTCCCACGCGCGCCCGCACGAGCTGCAGGGCGTACGCCATGTCGGTGCTGGGAGCGAATGTGATCGCGACTTCGCTCGCGCCCCGGATCGAATGCGACTGCACCCGCGTCACCCCGGGCACGACGCTCACCGCCTCCTCGAGCGGGCGGGTGACGCTGAACACCACCTGCCGCGCGCCGAGCGTGGACCCCTGGGCGACGATCTTGATCCGCGCGAACTGGAGCTCCGGGTAGATGGCCGACGGGAGCCGGAACGCGGCCCATACCCCGGCGACGGAGAGGAGCGCCACGGCGAGGTAGACGAGGCGGCGCTGCCGGCTCAGGACGTCGAACAGCGTCATCGTGGGGTCCGGGCGATCCTCACGCCGTCGGCGATGCCGTAGGCCCCGCTCGTCACCACGACCTCTCCGGCCTCGAGCCCGGACACGATGTCGGCGACGGCCTCGTTGCGGCCGCCCACCTGCACGGGCCGGGCGTGGGCGACCTGCGCGGAGTCGACGACGAACACGCGGAACCCCTCGCCGCCCACCCCCGGGACGAGCGCGGCGATGGGGACCGTGACGGCGTGGGGCGAGACCGCGGTGACGAGCCGTCCGAACACGGACTCCCCGATCCGCAACGGACGCGCGGGATGTCGCACCCGGGCGCGCACCGCGACGGCGCGCGAGAGCGAGTCCACCGCGGCCCCGACCCCGGTGACCGTGCCCGAGCCGAGCGCATCGCCCGCGGCCGATTCGCCGGCCGTGACCGCCACCGAGTCGCCCACGCGGATCTCGGCGGCATCCGCGGGCGACACGTTGAAAACGACATCCAACGCCGCCGGGTCGGCGACCTGGACGAGCGGCTGGCTCGCGTCCACCGAGGCGCCGAGCACGGCGGTCATGCGCGTCACGACGCCGGCGAGGGGGGCGCGCAGCGTGGCGAGCTGCTGAGCCCGACGGGCGGTCACCGCGGCCGCCTGCGCCTGGGCGAGCTCGGCCGCCGCCTGGTCCGCGTCCTTCTGCGGCAGGATCCCCGCTTGCACCAGTCGCGCCGCCCGGGCGGCGTTGCGCTGCGCCGTCTCGAGCGCGGCGGCGGCGCTCTGCGCGGCGGCGTCGAACGGCGCCCGCTCGAACTCGACCAGCGTGTCGCCCTCGGCGACCTGCTCGCCCGGGGCGACGAAGATCCGGGCCACTCGGGTCGGGCCCGGCGCGGCGAGCTCGGCATAACGCCCCGGTCGCGGCGTGACGGTTCCGATGGCGCGCACGATGTGGGCGAACGGCTGCTCTGTCGCCAACGCGGTCTGAGCCGCGACTGCGGTCTGGGCGCGCGAGGACTCGGCGTCGACGGCGGGGGCGCGGGAGCGACAGGCGCCGACCAGCGCCCCGAGGAGCAGGAGGCGTCTCACGGCTCGTCAGTCGCGGCGGTGAGGAGCCGCAGGGCGCCCCGGGCGTCATTCGCGAACGCGAGGTCGTCGATGTAGCGCCCCAGCGCGTCGCGGGCGTTGCGCTGCGCCTCGAGCACGTTGGCGAGCGGGATGGCGCCTTCGGCGTAGGCCTGCAGGGACATCGCCGCCACGCGGTCGGCGCTCGCGAGCAGACGCCGGCCCCGGCTGACGCGCTCGAGCGCCGCGACGAGGACCCGCCGGGCTCGCGCCACCGCGGCAGCCGACTCGCGGCGCGTGACGTCGAGGCTCGCCTGCGCGCGATCTCGTGCCGCGCGAGCCTGCGCGACCTCGCCGCCGTGCCAGTTGAAGAGCGGCAGCGGCAGCGAGAGGCCGATCGTGGGCAGCAGCGTCCCGGGCGGCTCGCCCGGGTCGCCCTGCTCGACTCCCACCTGGAGGCTCGGCACGGGGAATATGCTGCGATGGGCCAGGGTGAGTGTGCGCTCCTCCGCGCGCAGGCCCGCCGCCGCGGCTGCCACGCGCAGGGGCTCTCCCGGATCGTTCGGCTCGGTGTCGGGCGGAGGGACCAGCGAGTCGACGAGCACGATCGTCGGCGCTTCGGCCGGCAGCCCCATGAGGAGCTGCACCGCGAGGAGCGCGTCCAGAGCGGCGAGCGAATCGTCCACCGCGACGTTCTCGAGCTGACCCGCGTTCACCTCGGCGAGCCGCACGTCGAGCTCGCCCACGTCGCCCACGTCGCGGCGCAGCCGCGCCATCCGGAGCAAGCTGTCCGCGTCGCCCGCCGTGCGACGCGACAGCCGCGCGCGCGCGAGCGCCGCGAGTGCCCGGGTGTAGGCGGTGTCGGCGTCGAAGCGGATCGCGGCGCGCTCGAAGGCGAAGCCGTAGCGAGCCGCGTCCCGCGCGGAGGCGGCGGCACCGATTCGCGCCGAGCGAAGCCACGGCAGATCGAGCGACAGATCGGCGATGTAATGGCGGTGCGGAACGTCCTTGGTATAGCTCGCGGCGAGCGATGGGTTGGGGAACGCGCGGGCGGAGCGCAGCGCACCGGCCGCCAAGGCCGTGTCGGCGCGCCCGAAGATGGCCCGCGCGCCGCGGCTCTGTGCCGCTGCCACCGCCTGCTCGCGCGTCACCGGCTGTTGGCCGGCGAGCGACACCGCCGCCGCGGCGCAGAGCCCGGTGACGAGGGAAGAAAGGCGCGGGGACATGGTGTGGCCGACAAACCTATATGCCGAACCTGTCAGCAGGCTGACAGCCCTGCCGCTAGCGCCAACCCCCCGCTTCCCGCTCCACAGAGCCTACCTGGCTCTCGGTCGGCTCCGCTCAGCAAAACCACGGCTCGGTGAGCCGCGGCGGTATGGACCGCTCGGGGGCCGGCGGGCGAAACCTCCCGGCCGCGTCCGGCCGGCCGGCTCGCGCGTAGGCGAGCGCCCGAATCCGTCCGATCGTCAGCGCCGGGTCTTCGTCCAAGCGCGCCGCCTGCTCCGCCAGCGAGCTCACGTCGCGCTGCAGCGCGTCCATGCGGGGATCGGGATGGGTCCAGCGATAACTGAACCCGGCCGGGTCGAGCTCGCCGAGGAACGGCCGGATGGCGGGGCGCGACAGTAGGAGCGAGCCCGGTGGTACGAGCAGCCGGATCGTGAACTGGACGGGATCGACCTGATCCACGAGGCGCTCCCGCTCGACCCAATCGAGCAGGTCGACGTAATCGTCGATTCCGGCCCACGGGGTGAACGGAACGAACGAGGGCCGGAGCGGAATCCCGGCCCGGCGCAGCACGTCGAGCGCGACCTGGACGTCCGCCCGCGTGTGTCCCTTCTCCAGGTTCGCGAGCACCACGTCCGACAGCGACTCCACGGCCGACACGACGAACAGGCATCCCGTCGTCGCGAGCTCTGGGATCAGGCCGCGGTGTCGCACAATGTGCTCGACCTTCGTCGTGCAGTCGTAGGTGAGCGCCGGGAACTCCGCGTGCAGGGCCCGGACCAGCTTCAGCGCATGACCGGGTCCGTTCAGGAAGTCGGGGTCGCCGAAGGTGACGTGCTGCGCTCCGGCCGCCACCAGCTGCCGTACGTCGTCGAGCACGGCGTCACGTGGGACCGCGAAGAAGCGGCCGTCGTACACGGGCGGGATCGGGCAATGGAGACACATATGGAGGCAGCCGCGGCTGGCCTCGACGTAACCGGCGAGCACGTGCCGACCCGCGTGCGCGAGGCTCGCGTAGCGTGTCAGCGCGGGCAGGCCCTCGCGGCTGGGGACGGGAAAGGGCAGCCGCTCGAGGGTCGGACCGTGCGCCGGTGAGGGCGGCTCGCCCCGGTCGAGACGCTCCGCCAGGGCCACGAGCGCCCCCTCCGCCTCACCGCTCAGCACCACGTCTGCGAGCTCCCCGAGCAGGTGCGTCGCGTTGAGCTCCGCATACAAGCCGTGGAAGACGATGCGGCAGGCGGGATTGATGCGACGGATCCGCCCGGCCGCGTGGACGCCGAGTCGCAGCGCGGTGTGCATCGGGGCCGCGATCGCAACGACGCGGGCGCGCCGCACTTTCGTCTCGTCTAGCGGCTCGACCGCCAGGTCGATTGTGTCCGGCGCGAACCCCGCGCGCTCGAGGAACGCCCGCGGCCACGCGAGCCCGAGCGGCTGATGGCCGAGCTCGTAGCACGAGACGAGCAGGATGGCCCCGGCCCCCTGCAGGGCGCGCGGACGCTCAGGCCGGAGGAGCAGTGTGCCTTTCGGCGAATCGCAGGAGGAACGCCACGCCGAGCAATCCGACCGCGACCCAGACGAGCCAGCGCCAACCGGTGGCCATGCCCGCGATTCCGGTGGCGAGGCCCGCACCCGCGAGCCAAGCCTTCAAGACGAAAAGGCGGGTCACTTCTTCAGGAACGCCCGAAGGGCTGCGCGGAAGTCCGGCGTGGTGCGGCTGACGGCGTTGACGTCCGCCCCCAGACGGATGCCGTCTTCGAAGCGCAAGCCGTCGAGCTCGTAGAACTGCTGTTTGGTGAACGCGAGCGCGGAGGCGCTCGACGCGGCGAGCGCGCGCAACACATCGCTCGCCTGGTCCTCGAAGTCCGAATCCTCGTACACGCGGGACACCAGGCCCGCCCCCGCCGCTTCAGAGGCGTCGAGGATCCGCCCCGTGGCCGCGAGATCGAACGCAATCTTGTCGCCGGTCGTGCGCTTGAGGAGCGTCAGCACGATGGCGGGCACGAAGCCGCGTTGCACCTCGGGGTACCCGAATTGCGCCGACTCGGCGGCAAGCACCAGGTCGCACGCCGTGGCGAGCCCGCACCCTCCGGCCAGCGCTCGCCCCCGCACGAGGGCCACGATCGGCTTGGGGAGCCGGCGCATGCGGACGAAGACCTCCGCGAAGTGGAGCGCGGCCTGGCGATTGGCCTCGACGGCCTGGTCCGCGGAGGCGAGCAGCTCGTTCAGGTCCATGCCGGCGCAGAAGTCGTTGCCGGCGCCTCGCAGCGCCACGACGCGTACGGCGGCATCGAGCTCCGCACGATCGAGCATCGCGAGCAGCCCGTCGATCGTCGGGGTGTCGATGGCGTTCCTCTTGTCCGGCCGGTTGAGGGTCGCCGTGAGCACCCCGCTCTCGACGACCACCTGAACCCGATCGCTCACCGCGACACCTCCACCTCGAGGCGCAGCAAGGCGGTGGAGAATACCTTGCCCTGGGCATCGGTCTTGAGCGAGATGGTGCCGCCGCCGTCGAGCGCGCCGTGCAGCAGGAAATTCAACGCGTGCAGGTTCGGCAGCTCGTAGCGCTCGACCTTGCCCGTGATCATGCCCTTGAAATGGCGCGCCACGCGCGCGGCTGTCACCTGCTTCACGAGCAGCGGATAGTACTCCGGCTTGAGCGCGATGAGCCCCACGTTGGCCGTGTCGCCCTTGTCCCCGGACCGCGCGTGGGCGAGCTCGACCAGTCGAACGCGCGTGCCCCGGCTCTTGCCGCCTGCCCCTACCCCCGCCCCCGCCCGTCCGCCTGACCGCCTGACCGCCGGTTTTCTCATACGTCCACGTACTCCACGCACGGCTCAACCATCCGCTTGTCGAGCAGCGCCGGCCAGTAGGCAACGATCTCCTCGGGCTTGGGCCGGCCGCCGGCGAATCCGGTGACGCTGGGGGGGCCGTTGAGGATGAGCGGCGCGATCTCCCGCGTGAAGCGCTCGACCGGGGCCGGGTCCACCGCACGCACCCCGATGCGGAGCTGCACTTCCGGCAGCTCGGCGAGCGGCGCGCTCGCCCGCGCCAGCGGCCCGTGGGTCGCGTCGGCGCCCACGAACTCCGTGACGATCGCCTCGAACTTGAGCCCCAGGTCGGCCAGCCTTTGGCGCAGGATCCGGTCGGCCGCCTGGGCCTTCTTGTAGGCGTCGGGCCAGGCGTACACGAGCGTGCCCACGGCTTTGTACCCGTAAAAGTAGGCCACCGACACCTTGAGCTTGTCGGTTGCCGGCCGTCCCCTGACACCCGACACACGCACTCTGTCCTTGCCCGCCTGCGCGAGCCGGATCGTCGTGAAGTCGGCTATACAGTCGGGGGTGATGTATTCGGCGGGATTGCCCATCTCGTAGACCAGCTGCTCGGTGACGCCCGCGACGCTGATGCGCCCGCCCGTGCCGGGATGCTTGACGATGTCGAACGTGCCGTCCGGGGCGGCCTCGACGATCGGGTAGCCGACGTTGGCGAGGTCGGGGATCCGCTCCCAGTCCACGAGACAGTTCCCCCCGCTGCACTGCGCGCCGCACTCGATCGTGTGCCCCGCCACCGTCCCCGCCGCGAGCAGATCCCACGCATCGGCCGGCCAATCGAACGCGTGAATCATAGGGGCGAGCGTGAGCCCGGTGTCGGTGACCCGGCCCGTGATGACGACGTGCGCGCCGCCGCGCAACGCCTCGACCACCGGCCACGCCCCGAGATACGCGTTGGCCGAGAGGACCCGATCGCGCACGTCGGAGAGGGGCCTGCCGGTGTCGAGGTTTCGAAGCTCGTGCCCGCGGGCCAGCAGGCCGTCGATGCGTCCCAGCAGATCGTCGCCCGTTACGACGCCGATGCGGAGCTTGCCGCTGAGCCGCAGTCCGCGGGCCGCCTCAGCCACTGCCTGGGCGCAGCCGCGCGGGTTCACGCCACCCGCGTTGGCGGTGACCTTGATGCCCCGCTCGGCGAGCACGGGCAGAATGCGCTGCATCAGGGGAATGAAGTCCTTCGCGTACCCGAGCGAGGGGTCGCGCGACTTCTGCTTCTGGAGAATGGACATCGTGACTTCTGCCAGGTAGTCCATCATGAGGTAGTCGACCGGCCCCCCCGTCACCTGGCGGTAGGGCGCTTCGAGCCAGTCACCCCAAAACCCTTGGCCTCCGGCGATCCGGACCGTCCGAGCCCCGCGCTGCGGGCTCACGGACCGAGCGTCACCCGGCGGACGGCGTCTGGGCCCGCACCTCCGGTCGCGCGCAGGCGCAGCTCGACCACCGGGGCCAGACCGTCCGGTAGCGCCAGTTCGGGGCGCTTGCCGAGCGGCACCGCGGTGCGCCCGCCGGGCACGACGCTGACGTCCGCCGCTCCTCCGAGCGCTCGGGGCTCCGCCAGCAGGAACCGGACGCGCACGGTGGCGCGCCACGGATGAATGCCGTCTTCCCGGGCGAACGCCGGGAACAACTCCACGAGCAGGGGATGGCCACGCAGGGCCGGAGGGATCGTGACGGTGTGGCGCCCCGTCGCGTAATTCAGCGCGCTCTGCGCGACCTGCTGCCCGGTCGAATCGAAATCGGTGACCCCGAAGTCGGTGAAGTCGTCCCATTGCTCCGTCGGCATCGTCACGTCCACCACGGCCCGGGCGGCCCACTCGGGGACGCGTACCGTCACGCTCTCGGCGGTGGTGCCCCTCCCCGCCGCGTCCACGGAACGGTCGGCACCGATCAGGGACGCCTCCGCGCGCCCCGCGGCGGTCTCCGTCCCCCCGTTGGTGGCCTCCACCCGCCCCGCCACCTCGGCGAGGGCCACGCGGGCCAGGCTGGCGCGCACCGTCACGGTAGCGGCCGTGAGAGGGGGAGCGTACACGTCCAGCTCGTACACACCGGGCATCAGGTCTTCCGCGCGCACGAGGAAGCGGGCGGTACCCGGCTCGCCGTGTCCGAAGGCGATTTCCTCGGCGTCACGGAACGGCCGGCCACCCGGCTCGTACAGCCTTGCCGTGGCGCCCTGCTGCATGGAATCGGGGAGCGTGACGCCAACTTCCAGCGTCGCGTCGCGCTGCGACACGCTCAGGAAGTAGCGTTGCACGCGAGCGCGCCCGATGAAGCGGCCCTCGTCGAACAACGGCTTGACGCTCAGGTCGTACGGGACGACGACCGTGTTCGCCAGGGTGAAGAGCGGCCCGGCGAGCGTGTCACTGGGATTCCACGCGCGCACGACCCCGACGTAGAGCCCGGGCGCGGCGAAAGTCGCACGCCGGTAGACGACGGGGAGCGCCGTTTCGCGAGCGCCGGCATCGACGATGGACGGTGCCGACAGCCAGGCGACGTTGCTCTTCAGCAGGAATTGCGCCGCTCGCAGTCCCGCCGCATGCCGCACCTGGAACAGCTGGAGCGTGTCGTCCGGCCCGGCGAGCCCAGCAGGCCGGAACGCCGCGGACCCGCCGGCGGGCGTGCGGACGACGTATTCGGACCCTTGATGGCCCGCCACGAGCCAACCGTATGCGGCTTCGAGACGGGGCAGGCCCGCTCCATCGTCGATGACGGTCTCGCCGCCGAAGGGAGCCGCCGACGCCCGCAGCGCCTGCATCACGTCCGCTCCGGTGACCCGGCGACCCGACTGCTGCATGGCCGAGAGCAGGCAGGCGGCGAGGCCCGCGGCATGCGGCGCCGCCATGCTCGTCCCGCCCTTGACCTCGTTCCCGGTATCCCAGCGCGGCACTGAGGAGAACGCGACGCCCGGAGCGACCACGTCCGGCTTGGCGAGCTCGCCCCCCCGGGAGCTCCACCATCCCATCACGTCGGGCTCGGGAGGGGTGCCGGCCTGCGGGGGTCGCGCGAACGATCCCGGATACGACGCCCCCACCGCGAGCGCGAGATCGGCCGAGGCGGGAAACCCCATCGTCGAGAGACCGGGGCCGTCGTTCCCGGCGCTGATCGTCAACACCACGTTGGGGTGCGCGGCGAGAAATGCGTTCACGATGGAGTCGATGACGGCGTGACCTTCGTGTTCGTTGCCGACGCCGAAGCTCAGGTTCACCACGAGCGGCATGTTGCGCCGCTCGGCGTAACGGGCGGCGTAGTCCATGGCGC
>JAEHDT010000294.1 GCA_016880225.1 Gemmatimonadota bacterium
AAGACGAGGGCGACGACGAACACGCCCGCCATCACCGCGAACCGCCGTCCGCCGTAGAACCCGGCGAGAATCATCGGCAGATAGTAGAAGCTCAGGAACGCGAACTTCTGGTCCACGAGATCGTGGATGACCACGATCGCAAGCACCAGAAGCAGCACGAAGATCCGCTCGAAGTGGCGGAAGAAGAACAGCTTGGCGCGCTCCAGAGGACGCGGTTGAGCCACGTTCGGACCTCGGGCGTTGGCGGTGTGTCGGGCGCGGAACTCAAACTGGAAGAATCGGCTCGCCCGCGCAATAGCCGGGCGGTCAGCCGTGCTCGATCGGCCTGGCATTCCCCGGCGCGCCCGCGGCGCTCGGCGGTTCGTAGCCGGCGCACGCCCGTACCGGGAGCGGCGGATAGCGCGGGAAGCTCGGATCCGAGTCCGCCCGGCCGCAGCGGAAGAACGTCGATCCCCGCCGGTTCGTGATACGGTGCATCCAGCGACAGGTGAGACACAGTCCGACGGCGCCGGGCTCGATCATACGGAGTCTAAGATAGCCCCGTGGCTATGGCGTTTTTGCGCACGGTTTCCCCATCTTGGGGGAGGATGGGTGCCGACGCCGCGCCGCCGCCGTCCGAGCTGCCGCCCGGGCTCCTCGAGGAGTACCTCGAGGGCATGCGCGCGCAGCTGGGCCTGCTCGCGGACCTGGCGGACCGGCTCGCCGCCCGGGGAAACGACCGCGACGCGCTCGACGCATTGCGGCGCGAGACGCACAAGATCCACGGCTCCGCGGGCTCCTACGGCTTCTGGGGCGCGTCGCGGCTGGCCGCCGGGATGGAAGCGACGGTAAAGGATTGGGCGGCGCGGCCCGACGACCGGGACGTGGACCGCGGTTCCTTGGCGCGCTGGTTCGTGGTGCGCCTCGCGGAGACGATGAAGCTGGAGGTGCCGGAGACCCGGCGCGCCGACCGCCCGAGCGGCCCCGTGCTCCGGGCGGAGCTGCTCGACGTCCCCGAGGTGGTGCTGGTGGAGGACGACCCGGCGCTGGCCGAGCTGCTCGAGTTCGGGCTGCGCTCGCGCGGCTATCGGTTCACCGCGTTCCGGAACGGCCGCGACGCGCTCGATTGGCTGCTGGCGCTCGACACGGGCGACGCCCATCCGCTGCTGCTGCTCGACGTGGACCTTCCGGCGCTCGACGGCTACTCGATCTTCGCCGCCCTGCAGCGCGAGCGGCCCGGCACCTACCGCGTCGTCTTCACGACCGTCCACGGGGACGAGAGCGAGCAGCTGCGCGGGCTCGAGGCCGGGGCGCTCGATTACCTGGTGAAGCCCATCAGCCTGCGCGTCGCTCTCGAGAAGATCCGGCGCTGGGTGGGGAGGTGACCAGCCGCGGCGTTCTCGCGATCGTGGCGCTCGCGCAGGGCGCCCTGCTCGTGGCGCTCATCGTGCTCATCGTGCTGAACCGCTGGTTCCGGCTGCGGCATCGGGCGCGGGTCCACCCGCGCGTCGTCGCGGTCAACGCCGCGATGCAGCGCTGGGCGCTCGGCTCGGTGGATCTCGGCACCGTGCTCGTGCATCTCTCGCGCCTACCGGTGCCCCTGGCCGTGGACGCGCTGGTGAGCTGGTCGGCGCGGGTGCCGGGCGACCGCTGGCGTCAGCTCGCCGCCGCGCTGCGCGGTCACTGGTGGGCCCGCATCGTCCGGTCGAACTGCGCGTCGGCGCGCTGGTGGAAGCGCCTCGAGGCGGCGCGCTTCCTCGCCGTGGCGGCGACGTCGGAAGATACGCCGCGGGTGCTCACGCTGCTGCGCGACCCGCATCCCGCCGTGCACATCGCCGCCGTGGCCACGCTGGAACGGCTCGAGAGCGCCGCGCTCACCACGGCGGCGCTCGAGCGGCTGCCGCGCCTCGCGCCCACGGTCGGCGCGTACTACGCGGGGATGCTGCGGCGCTCGCGTCCCGTGGTCGTGCAGCTGCTCCTCAAGATGCTGCGGCGCGCCGGCGACCCCGCGCTCCCCCGGCTCGTCGAGTTCGCGGGCCGGCTGAAAGAGCCGGCCCTGCGCGAGCGGTTGACCGCGCTCACCGGCCACCCGGACCCCGAAGTGCGCGTGCAGGCGGCGCGCGCCCTCGGCAGCTACCCCCACCGAGAATCGCTCGCGGCGCTGCGCGTCCTGCGCTCGGACCAGGCTTGGGCCGTGCGGGCGCAGGCGATCCGCTCCCTCGGCATGATCGCGGACCCCACGACCCTGCCGCTCGTCCGGAACGCGCTGCGCGACGCCGAGTGGTGGGTGCGGCTCCGCGCCGCGCTCGCGCTCACCCGGTTCGGCGCAACGGGCCAGGACGCCCTGCTCCAAGACGAAGTCGGCGCGGATCCCGCCGCGCGCGACATGGCGCGGCTCGTGCTCGGGCTGTCGCCCCAGGCGCTCGCGGAGTACGCCGCGTGAACGAGCTCGTCAGGGCGGGCGACCAGGTGATCCTCGTCTACTTTTTGGTGCTCAACTCATTCTACGCGCTGCTCTTGATCCTGTCGATCCCGGAGATCTGGGAGCAGACGCGTCTCGCCGCCGACGACGACTTTCAGCGCCTCATGCAGAGCGACGCGCTGCCGCCCATCACGCTGCTCGTCCCGGCCTACAACGAGAGCGCCACCATCCAGGCGAGCGTCACCGCGATCCTCACCCTCGAGTATCGCAACTTCGAGGTGATCGTCGTGAACGACGGCTCCAAAGACGACACGATGGAGCGGCTGCGCGCGGCGTTCGACCTGTACGAGGTGCCGCGCACCTATCCCGACACCATCGCCACGCGCCCGCTGCGGGCGGTGTACCGCTCGCGCAGCCGCACGCGGCTGGTGGTGCTCGACAAGGAGAACGGCGGCAAGGCCGATTCGCTCAATGCCGCCATCAACGCGAGCCGCTTCCCGCTGGTGATCGCCGTGGACGCGGACACCCTCATCGAGCCGGATGCCCTGCTGCGGCTCACCCGGCCGTTCCTGCTCGGCCGCCACATCGCAGCCGTGGGCGGCACCGTCCGCGTCGCGAACAGCTGCACCGTCGAGCACGGCCGGGTGACCGACGCCCGCGTGCCGCGCCGCTTCCTGCCGGGCGTCCAGGTCGTCGAATACCTGCGGGCGTTCCTATTCGGCCGCCTCGGCTGGAACCGTCTCGGGGGAAACCTCATCATCTCGGGCGCGTTCGGCCTGTTCCGCAAGGATGACGTCTTGGCCATCGGCGGCTACCGCACGGCCAGCGTGGTCGAGGACCTGGATCTGGTCGTGCGGCTGCACCGCTACCTGCTGCGGCGCAAGGTGCGCTACGAGATGCCGTTCATCCCCGACCCCGTGGCCTGGACCGAGGTCCCGGAATCGGGGAGGGTGCTGGCGCGCCAACGCGAGCGCTGGCACCGCGGGCTGCTCGCCGCCATGTGGACCTACAAGGGAATGCTCTTCAACCCGCGCTACGGCCGGGTAGGGCTGATCGCGGTCCCGTTCTATACGCTGGGGGAGGCGCTGGCGCCGCTCGTCGAGGTGCTCGGCTACGTGATCACGGCGGTCGGCCTGGCGCTGGGGATGGTCGACGTGAGCTTCGCGCTGCTCTTCATGCTGGTCGCCTGGGGCTACGGCATGCTGCTCTCGCTCTGGGCCGTGGTGCTCGAGGAGGTGAGCTTCCGTCGCTACCGGCGAATCGGCGATCTGACGCGGCTGCTCCTGTACGCCACGCTCGAGAACTTCGGGTACCGCCAGCGCACGGTGTGGTGGCGGCTCAAGGCGTTCTTCACCGTGTGGAGGCAGCAGCACGTGTGGGGCGAGATGACCAGGACGGGGTTTCAGTCAGCGGGGAAACAAGTGCCAGAGCCTGCCACGGCTAGGCGCACGGACGCACAGGGGTGAAAAGGGGACAGTCTACGGGATTACCTGCTCCCTCCACTCTGTCGACCGCTGTGCGTCTAGCTTCTGCCTCTCCTCATCTCCACAGCAACCTGCTCCGCCGCCCGCATGACGCGCAGCGCATTCAGCCCCGCGACCTTCCTGACGTCCTGCTCGCTCCATCCACGTCGCAGCAGCTCCGCGATGAGATCGGGGAACTTGGAGACGTCCTCGAGGCCCGTCGGCACCGACGTGATGCCGTCGAAATCGGAGCCAAGTCCCAAGTGGTCCACGCCGGCCACGGCGCGGATGTGGTCGATGTGGTCTGCCACCTGCGCGAGCGTCGCCTTGGGAGCGCGCGCCTCCCATAGCCTGGTCGAGTCCGCGACCGTCGCGGAGTCGCCCCCGCCGGCGCGCAGCGCCCGGGCGCGTGCCGCCATGCTGTCTTCGTAGAGGCGCACGGTTTCCGAAACGAAGCCGGGGTTGAAGTTCACCATCACGACGCCGCCATTCGCCTTCACCATCGCGAGGATCGAATCGGGAACGTTGCGGACGTGGTTCGAGAGCGCGCGCGCCGACGAATGCGAGTAGAACACAGGAGCGCGCGACACGCGGATCGCATCCACCATCGTGGCATCCGACACGTGCGACAGGTCGACCAGCATGCCGAGCCGGTTCATCTCGCGCACCACGTCCTCGCCGAACGGCGTCAGGCCGTTGTGCCTGGCGCTGTCGGTGGCCGCGTCGGCCCAGTCGATGGTCTCCCAGTGCGTGAGGGTCATGTAGCGCACGCCCAACCGGTAGAACATCCGCAGCGCGCCGAGCGAGTTTTCGATCGCGTGGCCGCCCTCGATCCCGATCAGGCAGGAGATCTTGCCAGCCTTGAAGTTGCGCTCCACGTCCGCGGCGGTGAGGGCCGCAGCGAAGGTGCTGGCGTACTTGTGGCACAGCCGCTGCACGAGATCGATCTGCTCGAGTGCGTACACCGCCGGGTGTTCGCCCGCGTGGATGGTGGTGACCGGCACGTATGCCGCCCAGAACTGCGCCCCCACTGCCCCGGCGCGCAGCTTGGGGATGTCGGTCATGAGCTTCGGCTGCAGCACTGCGAAGTCGACCGAGTCGAGCCCGCCGCGCTCGCGGATGGCATCGGGGATGTCGTTGTGGCCGTCGATCAGCGGGACGGTCTTGAGAATGCGCAGCGCCTGGGCACGGTAGTCCTGGGCGGAGAGCGCCGGCACAGCGGCTGCCAACAGGAGGACGGCCAGACCGCCTGACCGCCCGACCGCCGCCTTCCAGAACACGCGCATCGGATGTCCGTCGGCTTGGGGAGGCCGAAAGCTGGCGCACCACCAGACGGTTATCAAGATTACGTTTCGGAACCATGCCTTTTGCCGACGCCAAGGCGAAGATCGCCCTCGAGCTGAACGGCGAGCCCGTCGAGGTCGCGTTCGCGCCGCACAAGACGCTGCTCGAGGTGCTGCGGGAAGATCTCGGGCTCACCGGCACGAAGCACGGCTGCGAGCTGGGCGAGTGCGGCACGTGCACGGTGCTGCTCGACGGTGCCCCCGTACTCTCCTGTCTCGTGCTCGGCGTCGCCTGCGCCGGCCGCCGCGTGAAGACGGTGGAGGGCATGGCGCAGGGCGGGCGGCTGCACCCTCTGCAGGAGGCGTTCGCCGAGCTGGGCGCGGCGCAGTGCGGCTACTGCACGCCGGCGTTCCTGCTCGCCGCCGAGGCGTTGCTCGCGGCGAACCCCAGGCCCACCCGCGACAACATCAAGCAAGCGCTCGCCGGCAACCTGTGCCGCTGCACCGGCTACATCAAGATCTACGAGGCGGTGGAACTCGCCGCGGCGCGTCTCTCAGGCGAGCGGGCCGAGCCGGCCCGGGAGACGCTGTATGGGCGCCCGTAAGCCCCCGCTTCGCGTCGTCGGGAAGGCTCACCGCAAGGTGGACGCGACCGCGAAGGTCATGGGCGTCACCCGCTTCGCCGACGACGTCGCGCTCCCCCGCATGCTCTACGCCAGGCTGCTGCGCAGCCCGCATCCCCACGCCCGCGTCGTCTCGATCGACACGGCGCAGGCTGCCGCGCTCCCGGGCGTGAAGGCGGTGCTCACGGGCAAGGATCTCCCCATCCCGTTCGGCATCCTGCCCGTGAGCCAGGACGAGCACGCCCTGGCGCTCGACAAAGTCCGCTTCGTGGGCGACCCCGTCGCCGCCGTCGCCGCGACGAGCGAGGAGGCCGCCACCCGGGCGCTGGACGTGATGCGCGTCGAATACGAGCCACTCCGCGCCTTTCCTGACGCCCTCGACGCCGTACAGCACGCCGAGCCGCGGATCCACGACTACGCCGACGCGGGGAACATCCACAAGCTGATCGATCTCGAGTTCGGCGACGTGGACGCCGGATTCGCCGAGGCGGACCTGGTGCGGGAGGACCTGTTCTTCTTCGAGGGGAACACGCACCTGCCGATGGAGCAGCACGCCGCCGTCGCGGACTGGTCACCCGAC
Source organism: Gemmatimonadota bacterium (assembly GCA_016880225.1). Lineage (GTDB taxonomy): Bacteria > Gemmatimonadota > Gemmatimonadetes > Gemmatimonadales > GWC2-71-9 > AG41. Next base: position 6,351 of record JAEHDT010000294.1, read on the forward strand.
GGCAAGCTCACGTTGTGGAGCTCGACGCAGACGCCGCACTACGTCCACCGCGCGCTCGCCAAGGTGCTCGAGCTCGCGCCCGCGCGGATCCGCGTGATCGCCACGCCCAACGGCGGCGGCTTTGGCGGCAAGAGCGATCCCTTCAGCCACGAGATCGTCGCGGCAAAGCTCGCCATGATGACGGGGCGCCCGGTGAAGATCACGCTGACCCGGGAAGAGGTTTTCTACTGCCACCGCGGGCGTCACCCAACCCTGATGTGGGTGAAGACCGGTGTGAAAAAGAATGGCGCGATCACGGGGATGCACTTCAAGTCGCTGCTCGACGGCGGCGGCTACGGCTCCTACGGCGTGGCGAGCACCTA
>JAEHDT010000295.1 GCA_016880225.1 Gemmatimonadota bacterium
CCGGTGGCCAGGCGATGGACGAGCGCGACGGAGAGCTTGATGCCGGGAATGTAGCCGACGGCGAACACGTACCACGGCCACGCCACCCGCCAGCGGAGCACGCGACCGAGCAGGGCGCGAACACCCGGTCCGCCTTCGGCCCGCGCCGTCAGCGCCAGCGCCACCAGGCCGGGAGCAAAGGCGCCCAGTAGGATCAACCCAGCGCCGAGTGGCGAGCGCGGCGGGATGCGCGCCGCTGCGACCCAGATGAAGCACATCCACGTAACTGCGTAGCTCAGCAGGAAGAACCGGCTCATCGCTCAATTGTACGCTCGCCCGCGCGAGCGCGCGATTTCGCCGCCATCCGGACGAATCGGACGCCGCTCGCGAGCACTCGACTCCTCATGTTGGGCGCACTTCACCCCGACAAGGAGTCACCATGTTGCGGAATACATCACGCCTGACGGCGCTGGCGCTCGTCGTGGGCGCCCTCGCCTGCTCCGACCGTACGCCCACCACCGCGCCGGACGAGGCGAGCGCGCGGAACCTGGCCGGTGGGGCCGCCCCCGCCGCAACGCCCGAGCTTTTGGCCCGCTCCTTCGCCCTCGCGCTCGGCGACCCGGCGTTTCGTGCGCACGTGAAAGCGGAGCTCGACCGCTCGCCGTTCCGCGAGCACAAGCTGCCGTTCCAGCGGTTCGTCGCAGGCGACGGAGGGCGCGCCCTGAGTGCAATGGCGCGAGGCTCCGGCCTCGCCCAGGCGGAGCTCGCCCGCGCGGCCGACGGCGCGATCCCGCTCGAGCTGTACCTCCCCGTGCCGGCGCACCGCGGGGCCTGGACCGGCGGCGCGGACGTGCTCGTGGCGACCGCCATCGCCGACCACGAGGCCCCGGTGGCGTTCGACGTGCGCGGCAACCGCCGGCTGCTCGACCCCGAGCGGCCTCCCGCCACACCCGTGATCGCGGTCGTCCCGGTCGAAACCGACTTCTCGGCCGCGCCCGCGGGGATCGAGATCTGTCTGATCTGCGACGGGGGAGGCTACTACCCGCCCCCACCCGCGCCGCCCGCGCCCGGCTTGTACATGACCAAAGCCCATTTCGTGGACGACTTTGAGGGTTGGTTGAAAGGCGCCCCCGAATTTGAGGTGCACATTCTGGGACAGAAGGGTCAGACCGATTCGCTCAGCGACTACCAGTGCGCCGGTGAGAAGCAGCCGGCGCCGTACTACTTCGATCAGAACAATCTCGACTGGAGCGGCAGCGCGATGTTGTTCAGCAAGACGCAGCTCGACGCATACAACGCGGCGCACCCGGGGCAGAACGTGCGCGTCTTCGTGGTCGAGGACGACGACACGGCGTGCGAGATCAAGGCCAACCGCGACATCATCGGCAACCTCTTCAAGGCGGTGGACGGCGCCTACAAGGCGGTCACCGCCGGCAACGATTCGAGCAACACGCTGGTGAAGCTGTTCAAGCAGGCCAATGCGTTCCAGAAGCTGTGGTCGGCGATCGCGTCGTTCTTCAACACCAACGACGAGCTCGTGGGCACGGCGGTCGCAAGCGACGTCGTCGGCATCTCCTATCCCGGCTACAACTGGATCGTGAAGGGCGAGAACAACGCGACCAACGGGTGGCTCGCGCTGAGCATGAAGTGATCCACAAACGCGGGAGAATGCGATGCGGACCCTGGTTGCGAGCGTGGTGATGCTCGGCCTCGTGGTCGAGCCGAGAGCGGTCGCCGCGCAGTGGGGCGTGTCCGCCGAGATCGGCGCCGCCTGGTTCAGCGGCACGTCGCGCGACAGCTCCGGGGCCACCGTCGGACCGTATCGGCCCACGACGTTCGGAGTGCGTCTCGACCGGGACCTGGGGGCCGTCCGCGTGGCGCTCGACGTGCTGTACGCCGCGCCGGCCCTCGCCGGAGAAAATGGGGATGTGGCGTTCGTGCAGGACGGCGTGCTGTCGCTCTGGGAGATCGTGCCGGAAATCGGGCTCAGGCTGGGGCGGTTCGGCGCCGGGGTCGAGGCGCGGGTCGAGGCGGGCCCGGCGGTCGACCTGTGGGAGTTCAACGGTGAGCGGCGTCATCGAGTGGGCGCACGGGCCGACCTGGCGCTCGACTGGCCGCTGGCGCGCTCGCTGAGCGGCGCGCTGCGCCTGACCGGCGCCTGGAGCGGCTCGATGGTGGATCCCGAAGACGTGCCCGCCGGTGTCGAGCGGGTGAGCACCCGGCGGGTCGGCGTGGGGCTCGGGCTCCGCTACCGCCTGTAGGGCCGTGGAAGCCGCGCGGCCCGGGTCATCCCCGGGCCGCCGGTGCGCGTAGCGGTGCAAGCGTGAACGCCCTGTCGCGTTTTGACCCGCCCCTGCCGCAAAAACGCCCTACCGAGGCACGACCACCGCCGCGTTACTACTCGGGTGCACCGCAAACCGAGGGAGGCCTCCTTATGAATCGCATCATCCGGCTGCACCCGGCGCTGGCGCTCGTGTGGGGGGTAGCGTGTCAGGCAAACCTGGCCCCGGGAACTCCGCGCAAGGTGGGATTGTCGTTCGACGCCGCGCCGGCTGCCGTGACCTGTCCGACGAACCCGTCGGTCACCGTGAGCGACGAAGCTGGGCTGCGGGCGGCGCTCGCGGCGGCCCAGCCCGGCGACGTCATCGCCATCGAGGGCACGATCGGGATTACGACGGACGACACGATCGCGACCGACGGCGTGACGCTCACCTGTGCCACGCCCGGCTCGGGACTCGTCACGGTGGGGTCCGGAGTGACCGACATGCTGACCGTCGTCGCCGGGGGGGACGTGGTCACCGGACTGGTGCTCGACGGCACCCTGGCAGGCGACTCTCCCTATCTCGCCGTCAACGACGGCGTAGCCGCGTTCGCGCAGGACGCGCAGTTCACCCACAATACGGTCATCTGCACGTTCGCCGGTGAGTGCGTCTTCTTCGCTGGTGGCACGGGAGCCGTGGTGACCGACAATGTCATGCGAGCCGACGGGGCGCTATCGGGAATCCAGCTCCAAGCCAACGGCCCGGACCAAACGGCGATTCCCCTGCCGATTCGCGTCGATGGCGCCCGCATCGAGCGGAACACTGTCGTGGCCGCGAGCCCGTCGGGCGGCGGCGTGTTCGGCGGCATTCGACCGTTCGATGCGAGCGGGATCGTGATCGCCGACAACGTGGTTACCGGGCCGTGGAGGCGAAGCCTCAGCGCGACGCGGCTCAGCGGCAGTCGAGTCTCTGGAAACGAACTGCAGGGCGCGTTGCTCGACGGCATTCGGACCTCGGCGGGCGGCTTTGTCAGTCCTGCCGGCCTGGTCACGCGCAACGTGTTCACCGGAAATGTGGTAAGCGGAGCGGGACGTGCGGGTGTGTTCGCCCAGCGTGCCTGCGCCAACCAGTTCGTCGCGAACGACCTGCGCGGCAACGCCGGAGATCTGGGGGCGCTGCTCAACGACTCCACCGGCGCGAACGTCGTGGCGGGCGTTGACAATGCGACTGTGATCGACAACGGGGCGTTCGACTGCGACGGCGACGGCCGGATCGATCCGAACGTCATCACGGGCGCCGTGGCGCACCGCGGGCCGCCGCCGCCCGATTCGACGGGCGCCTCGACGGGGAAGACGAGCGGGATCGTGCTGCAATAGGGAGGAGGGGCTCCGATGTACGCGCGGCCCGGGTCATCCCCGGGCCGCGCGCCTTCCCAACCGCCCCACGTCTCAGGCCCCCGCCAGCATCTTCCTCCGCAGCGTCGCCAGCCTGCGCCGCACCGAGCCGTCGTAGATCCGGTCGCCCACCCGCACCACGACGCCGCCCAGGATGGCGTCGTCGGCGCGGAAGTAGGCCCGCACGTCCTTCCCGATCGCCCGCGCCAGCCGCTCGACGATCTGCTGCTCCAGCCGGGCGTCGGGCTCTTCGCGCAGCGTGACACCGGCGTGCACCCGGTCGAGCTTCACGTCCACCAGGCCCTGGTACTCCTGCGCGATCTCCGCGAACAGTCCCTGGCGCCCGCGCCGCACCACCGCCTGGAGGAAGCGCACGAATTCGGGCTCGGCGGCGCCCGCGAGCGCGCGCGCCAAGAGCGCCGCCTTGGCGGATTTCGAGACCCGCGGTGAGTCGAGCGCCACGGCGATACGCTCGTCCGCCGCGATCGCGCCCGCCACCGCGTCCATCAGCTGGCCGTAGCGCTCCACCGCGCCCCCGCCCCGCGCCTCGCCCGCGAGGAACAGCGCCTCGGCGTAGTTCCGGGCGATGGTGGTGCTCTTCACTGCGGCCGCCCCAGCGTGGCCAGGTACTCGGTCACGAGGCGGCGGTTGGCCTCGGTGTCGAGCTTGGCCTCGATCAGCTTCGACGCCGCGGCGATCGACAGGTCAACCGCCTCGCGCCGCAGCTCGAGGATCGCCTTCTCCTTCTCCGCCTCGATGTCCTTACGCGCCCGGGCGAGTAGCTGCTCGTATTCGTGGCGCGCCGTGGCGAGCAGCGTCTCGCGCTCCTTCTCGGCGAGGGTCTTGGCCTTGGCCACCATCTCCTGCGCCTCGCTCCTCGCCGCCGCCACCATGCGCTTGTGCTCCTCGAGCAGCCGCGCCGACTCGGCCTGAGCCCGAGCGGCCTCGTCGAGCTGCTGCTGGATGCGCCGCTCGCGCTCCTCCACGGACTTGAGGAGGGCCGGCCAGCCGAGCTTCCACAGAAACGCGAGCAGGAGCAAGAAGACGATGACCGTCCAGAAGATCAGCCCCGTGTTGATGGAGAAGGGGGTGAACCCCCCTTCCCCATGAGCCGCCTCCTGGAGCAACAGCAGCGCCGTCACGCGATCAGCTTGAAGAGCAGCGCGAACACCAGCGCCGCCAGACCGACGCCTTCGATCAGGGCCGCCGTCAGGATCATGGCGCCGCGGATGTCGCCCGACGCCTCGGGCTGGCGCGCGATCGCCTCCACCGCCTGGCCGCCGATGCGGCCGATGCCGAGCCCCACCCCGATCACGGCGAGGCCGAGCCCCAGGCCGGCACCGAGCAGCGCGTTGGCGTTCTTGGCCGCGGCGGCGAGGTCCGCCCCGGTGGGTTGAGCCCCCTGCATCAGCGTCACGAGATCGAGCATGGTCTCCTCATCGTCAAACGGTCAGTGCGCGTGCTGCATCAAGCCGATGAACACCGACGTGAGCAGCGCGAAGATATAAGCCTGCAAGAACGCCACCAGCAGCTCGAGCAGCATCATGCCCACGACGAACAGGACCGCTGCCGGAGCGACGAGCCCCACCACCCAGCTCCCCGCGAACACGAAGATCAGGCCGAGCAGCGACAGGATCACGAAGTGGCCGGCCGTCATGTTCGCGAATAACCGCAGCGTCAGCGCGAACGGCTTCACGATCTTCCCGATGATCTCGATCGGCGTCATGATGAGCGCCATGGCGACCGCGCCGAGCCCCGACATGCCTGGCGGCACGAACACGATCGTCTTGAGATAGCCTTTGGGCCCGAGCGCCCGGAACCCCGAGATCTCGACGGTCAGGAACGCGGTGAGCGCGAGCGCCCCGGTGACCGCGAGGTTGCCGGTGGGCGTGGCGCCCCACGGCACCAGGCCGAGCAGGTTGCAGTACAGAATGAAGAAGAACAGCGTGAGGATGTAGGGGGCGAACTTCTCGCCGCCGTGGCCGATGTTCGCGATCGCGACGTCGTTCCGGACGAACAGCACGATCGCCTCGATCGCGGCGCCGAACCCCGACGGGGCCTTGCCCTCGCGGTGGCGCCGCTCCACCTGCCGGCCGGCGTACCAGATCGTGAGGAACACGAGCGCGGCGGCGATGCCCATGAACACGACGTGCTTGGTGGGCGAGACGTCGATCCCGAACAGGCGCCAGCCGGTCGGCAGATGCCACTCCCCCAGCCCGAACGGCAGCTCCACCACACGGCTGTCCGACGTGTGCTCGAAGATCGCCTTGCCGATGTCCGGGCCCTGCATCATTTCAGGAATTTCGTCTCCAAAAGGAGCAGCGGCAGCAGCACGCCCAGGAAGCCGAGCGACGCAGGCAGCGGGGCGAGCAGCGCGCGCTGCGTCGCGGCCACAGCCAAGACACCCCCGAGCGCCAGCACCCGCACGCCCATCCCGCCGAGCCAGCGCGCCATGAAGACGGGCTGGGGGGCGCGCATCGCAGGCCGGAGCAGCGCCACCGCCGTGAGCTGCGCCGCGAGCGCCGCGCCACCGCCGATCGCCGCCGGCCGCCCGCCGAATACCATCACGACACCCACCAGCACCGCGCCCAGCCCCGCGAGCAGCAGGTACGGCTTCACCCGTCGCGCTTCCGCGCCGCGACGTCCGCCTTCACGCGGTAATA
>JAEHDT010000296.1 GCA_016880225.1 Gemmatimonadota bacterium
CTCGACCCGGTCATGGTCGCGACGTCGGGCGACCGGCTGCTCGATCGCGACGCGGAACACCTGATCGTACGGCTGCTCGTACCGCTCGCGGTGCTGGTGACGCCCAACCTCGACGAAGCCGGCGTCCTCACGGGCCACCCGGTGCGCACTCCGGACGAGATGGAGCGCGCCGCCCACGCGCTGGTGCGACTGGGCGCCAAGGCGGCGCTCGTGAAGGGCGGTCACCTCGCGAGTGATGAGGTGGTGGACGTGCTGGTGGCCGACGGCGCGGCGCGCCGGTTCCCGCAGCCGCGGCTCGAGACGACCTCGACCCATGGGACGGGGTGCACGCTCTCCGCCGCCGTCGCCGCGGGCCTGGCGCTCGGCCGCCCGCTCGAGCGCGCCGTGACGGACGCGCTCGACTTCGTGCACCGCGCGATGGCCGCGGCTCCCGGGTTGGGAAAGGGACACGGGCCGCTGAACCACTTCGTCCCCGCGCCCCCGCGACCCCCCGCGGAAGGGTTGTAGGGTCTAGCGCCCTACGGATTCCACCAGTAGCTGAGCTTCACCAAAAAGATGTTGTCCGCCCGCGCACCGAACATCCGCGACACCGACGGCCCAAACTGGAAGTCGCCGAGGGTGGCGTTGTCCGAGCGGCTCTGCGTCCACACCAGGAAGATCGTCGAGCCCGGAAGGTACTCCCACCGCAGCACCGCGTTTCCGCGCAGCGACACGAAGTTGAAGTTCGGGTCCGAGAAGGTCAGGGAGTCCGTCGTGTTGCCGGTGATCGGATGCACCACGTACGTCCCGTCGCTCCCCCGGGTGATCGTGCCGCCGTCCCGGCCGTACACGGTGAAATCGAAAGTCCGGGGCCGGGCCACCTCTTTGAAGTCGGTGTAGCGGCCCGCCGAGATGAGGGGCTGGGCGTAGAGCTGGAGCGACAGCGTGGGACTGTACGTCCAGTTGAGGCGGATGCCGGCGGAGACCTCGGTCTGCCGCAAGGTCCCGAACACGTACCGGTTGCCGAACGTCGCGGTCGCGCTCGGATCGGTGAACGTGCCCACGTACTGCACCGGCGTGAGCTCGTGGCTGACCATCGGCCCGATGTTGACGAGCACATTCGACTTGGGCCGCAGGTCCACGGACGGCATGAAGTACCAGTTGCGGTCGCTCCGCGCCTGATACGTGCCCCAGCTCACGTTCATCGTCACGGGCCGCCGCGCGTCCGACTGCCAGCCGAGATCCAGCTGGTATCCCGGAGGGTTGAGCGTGAGCGGCCCGCCGCGCGTGCGGCGGTTGTTCACCGTCCACGGATTGTAGGCGATGTCCCAGTTGAACACCTGGTAGTTCAGCAGCCGGAAGTCGCCGAAGTGGTAGACGCCCGTCCAGTTGACGTTCCCGTCCCAGTCGTAGCTCCGGAACAGCGCCCCACCGAGCTCGGCGTAGCGGAACGTCTTGCTGGTGCGGGTCCACTGGTGGCCAGCGCCGACGTGCATGTTGACGATCCCCGTCCGGGACAGGAATCCCAGGTCGTGCACGTCGAACCCCGGTGAGATCACGCCGATGGCGGAGTTCGAATACCAGTCGCCCCTCTGCTTATTCACGTAGACCCGCGCGGCCCAGCCGTCGAGCGACGTCGCGGCCGAATCGACGCGCACGCGCTCTGCGTCAGGCTGCTGGAAGTAATGCCGCGGGTCCTCCTGGACGGCCGTGATGCGCGCCGGGTCGCCCGTGACGCGGGTGACGCCCGCCCAGCCGGTCACGACCCAGTCTTTCTCGCGGTCCAGGAACGCCCAGCCGTCGGTGCCGAACGCGAGCGCGCTCCCGTTCACGTCGTCCTTCAATGATGGGTCGCGGAACCCCCGTGCGGCCACGGTGGACATGAAGCCCAGGCCGCGGCGGCCTTCGGGGAATTCCTTCTGGGCGCGGAACACCCCGTAGTACGCGAGCGGCTCCACCTCCTTGCGAAACAGCACGCCGGACGTGTCGATGCGCCCCGTTTCGCGAGCCGTGACCGCGGACAACGCGCCCACGTTCCAGCTCGAGCCGACCTTCCCCGTGAGCTTGAGGGCTCCCAGGATGTGCGCCCCCGGCGGCACGTCGGCGAAGCTCGAATCGCCGTTCGCCCCCTCGGGGACGGTCCCCTGGGGCGCCCGGCCGAGGCGGCGGCTGTAGAAGAACTTGGGCTCGCCCCAGTTGAAGCCCCAGTAGTTGGTCGCGCCCCCGTGCCCGAAATCGAAAATCGACGAGCCCTCGACGAAGAACGGCCGTCTCTCCTGAAAGAACGTCTCCACGTCGCTCAGGTTCACCACGGCAGGATCGACCTCGACCTGACCGAAGTCGGGGTTCACCGTGGCGTTGAGCGTCAGGTTCGGGCCCAGCCCGATTCTCGCGTCCCCGCCGATCCCTGGCGCCAGCCGCGACCCATCGGCGAACGGGTTCCCGGGGGTGCGTGGTGCGAACTCCGCCTTGCCGGTCGTGTACGGCAGGATCTCAATCCGCCGCGGGGGCGTCACCCGCTCGATGCCCACGAGGTCGACGAACCGGGACACGAAGCCGCTGGCGTTCTTCGGCGTGTAGACGAGGTAGTCCTTCTCGTTCTTGCGCGCGATGTCCCGCCGGAAGTTGATCCCCCACACGTATTCCCGCCGCTGCATGAACCGGAGCTGCGAGTACGGGATGCGGAACTCCGCGATCCACCCCAGCGCGTCGCGCGAGGCCTTCCCCTGCCACACGCCGTCCCACGTATTGTCGTTCCAGTCGTCGTTGTAGAGCGTGCCGTCGGACAGCGTCCCGGCCGCGTCGACCCCGAAGTAGTAGCCGCTCCGGTGGTCGTGATACGGGTCGATGAAGACGGTGAACTGGTCGGAGTTGGTCACGGCGTCGCGCCGGCCGAGCCGGCCCACGATCGAATCGGGGTGCACGTCGTACAGCCGGGCCGCGATGTAGAGCGCCCCGTCGTCGTACGCGACGTACACCACGGTGCTCTCGCTCGGAACCGTGCCCTCGTTCGGGTCGCGTTGCAGGAAGCCCGTCACCCGCTCCGCGTTCCGCCACAGCGAATCGGACAGAGTGCCGTCGAGGCTGACGGGATGAGCGGCGCGCACCGCGCGAACCCGCTGCGGTGCCGCGGCCGGGGAATCGGCCACGACCCGCGCCGGTTGCGGACCCGCGGCGGCGCCGCCCAGCCAGATGAGAGCGAGCAGCATGAGCACCTCGAGACGGAGTCGGTGCGCTCCCCGGCGGCGGCGTCCGGGGATCCATGTTATCCCCAACTATGATGGGCGTCGATCCGAAACGGTTGCGCGAGAGGTGTCAGGCTTCGGTCAGCGCCGCACGGGCGCGGGCTGGCGGGACTCTAGGGATTGGGAGGGAGGACCGGGCTAGAGCCGCGTGAGCACCCCCCGGATCAGCCGCTCGAGCTGGCCCGCCACCTGCCGGCCGGCCTCGAGCACCTCGAGATGGGACAGTTTCTGGGCCGAGAGTCCGGCGGCCACGTTGGTGACGCTCGAGAACCCGAGGCAGCGGATGCCCCGCGCCCGCGCCGCGATCACCTCGGGCACCGTGGACATCCCCACGGCATCGGCGCCGATCCGCTCGAGCATCCGGATCTCCGCCGGCGTCTCGAACGACGGGCCCAATAGCGCCGCGTACACACCCTCCTCGAGCGGGATCCGCTCCGCCTGGGCCACTTCACGGGCCAGCGCGCGCAGCCCGGAGTCGTACGGATCGCTCATGTCCGGAAAGCGCTCGTCTCCTTCCACCACCCGGCCCACGAGCGGGTTTCTGAACATGAGGTTGATGTGGTCCGCGATCAGCATCAACATGGGCGGCCGGAAGCTGTGCCGGATGCCGCCGGCGGCGTTCGTGACCACCAGGGTGGTGACTCCGAGGCTTGCGAACACCCGCGTGGGCAGGGCAGCCACCTCGGGTGCGTGACCTTCATACAGGTGAAAGCGGCCGCTCTGCACGAGCACCGGTACGTGCTCGAGCGTGCCGCCGACCAGCTCGCCCTTGTGGCCGGGGGCGCCGGGCTCGGGGAATCCGGGGATCTCCTTGTACGGAATGCGCACCGCCTGGCCGACCGCGTCGGCCACGCCGGCGAGCCCGGAGCCGAGCACGATGGCGATGCGCGGTTCGAGCTTGCCGAGTCGCCGCGCGACGACGCCCGCCGCCTCGGCGACGGCGGTCTTCCCCTTGTTCCCCTCCCCTGCCCCCGTCACAGCAGCATCCCCGCCAACGTCGCCGACAGGAAATTCGCCAGTGTCCCAGCGATCATGGCGCGAA
>JAEHDT010000297.1 GCA_016880225.1 Gemmatimonadota bacterium
CGAGCGACGCTGGACCGTCATGGTGGTGCCTCACGGCTCGGGCTCGTCCCGCGCCCTCGAGGTATCCCAGACCTTCGTCAAGGCCCTGGTCGGGATCGGCAGCGTGGTGGCGCTGGCGTTCCTCGTGCTCGGCGTCGCCGCCATTTCGCGCGGGGTGAACATCACGCGCAGCCGGGCGCTCGAGAACGAGAATCGCATCCTGGCGGACGAGATCCAGCGGATGCGCGAGCGGATGACCCAGCTGCGCGACACGCTGCACAGCTTCGGCGAGCGCGAGCAGGAGCTGCGGCTGCTCGCCGGGCTCACGCCCACCGACACGACGGTCCAGCAGGGCGGCATCGGCGGCCCGGCGGGCACGTGGTCGGAGGGCGACAGCCTCAAAGCGCTCGGGCCCGACGGCGCGCAGGCGCTCGCGGCGCGGCTCGACGTCGACGCCCTCTCCCGGCGCGCCAACATCCTGGTGCGGTCGCTCAACGAGGCATACGACTCGCTGTCACGCCAGCGCGAGCGGCTCGCAGCCACGCCGTCCATCATGCCGACCAAGGGGTGGCTCACGAGCGCCTTCATGCGCGAGCGAGTGCATCCGATCCTGCACCTGGCGCGGCCGCACGAAGGGATCGACGTGAGCGCGCCGATGGGCGCGGAGATCGAAGCCCCGGCCGCCGGCGTCGTGACCGACGTGCGGTGGGAAGAGGGCTACGGCAACATGATCACCATCGACCACGGCTTCGGGCTCGTGACGCGGTTCGCCCACTGCTCGAAGATCCTCGCGGTGCGCGGCCAGCGCGTGAAGCGCGGCCAGAAGATCGCGCTGGTCGGCTCGACCGGCCTCTCGACGGGCCCGCACCTGCACTACGAAGTGTGGGTGAACCGTAAGCCGGTGGATCCGATGAAGTACGTCATGCCGGACGCGATCGTGGACTGAGAGATGTCCCTGTAGGACGCCGGGCACAGCGGGGGAGCCGAGCTTCGCGGCTCCCCCGTTGCGTTGCTACCCGGTTTCACTTCGAGAAGTCCACCTTCGGCGCCTGCGCCGCACCCGGCGTCTGCAACTCGAAGTACTCCCGCGGCCCCTTCCCGATCACCTTGGCCGTGAGCACCTGCGGGAACCGGCGGATGAAGGCGTTGTAGCGGTTCACCGTGTCGTTGTAGTCCTGGCGCGCCACGGCGATGCGGTTCTCCGTGCCTTCGAGCTGATCCTGCAGCGCGCGGAAGTTCTCGTTGGACTTGAGCTGGGGGTAGTTCTCGGCGATGGCGAGCAGCCGTCCCAACGGAGCGGTGAGCGCGGCGTTCGCTTCGGCCATCTGCTGCAGGTTACCGCCCTGCACCGCTCCGGCGAGCCTGGCGCGCGCCTCCGCCACTTCGGTGAAGATCGTCTGCTCCTGCTTCGCGTACCCTTTGACCGTCTCGACCAGGTTCGGGATCAAGTCGGCGCGCCGCTGCAGCTGCACCTTGATCTGCGACGCGGCGGCGTTCACCTGCTCGTCGTACGTCTGAATCGTGTTGTAGCCGCAGCCCGCCGCGAGCGCCAGAGCGGCGACCAGGGCGGAGCGTGTGAGCGCGTTCACGTGGATCGTCCTCTCCTTATTCAAGACCGTTCACATAAGCGGCGGTGCGTGCCACCGCCGCGAGGTACCGCGACACCAGGGGATCACCCGCCTCGAGGCGCAGGGCCGGTCCGCCGCTGGCATGCTGCACCAGCGGCGCCAGGTCCGCGGCCGGGAAGCCCACCAGCGCCGCCGCGCTCCCGACTAGGTCCTCGGGGGCGGC
>JAEHDT010000298.1 GCA_016880225.1 Gemmatimonadota bacterium
GCTGCTGCGGGGGAAGCGCAAGGCGGCCCGCATCCGTCCCGTCGGCGCCGACGCACTCACCCTCCCGTTCGCCGACGCCCGGTTCGACGGCGCCATGGTGGCCTTCGGGGTGCGGAACCTGGCGGATCTCGACGCGGGGCTCGGCGAGGCGCATCGCGTGCTCAGGCCCGGCGCCCGCTTCGTGGTGCTCGAGTTCACCACGCCGCGCCTCGCCCCGCTGCGCGCGCTGTACCTCTTCTACTTCCGGCACCTGCTCCCCGCCATCGGCCGCGCGGTCTCGAAACATAGGGACGCCTATACCTACCTGCCAGAGTCGGTGCTCGGCTTTCCCGATCCGGACGCGTTGGCGCGTCGGCTCGAGCGCGCCGGGTTCTCCGCCGTGGGCTACGAGCGGCTGAGCGGCGGGATCTGCGCCGTCCATCATGGCACTCGATAACCTGCGCGCCTTCCTGGACGCGATCGACGCCCGGGGCGGCCTGGTACGCGTCGAGCGGCCTGTGTCGCTGGACAAGGAGATGACGGAGATCGCCGACCGCTGCATGAAGTCGCCCGGCGGCGGGCCGGCACTGTTGTTCCGACATCCCACCCTGCCGTCGGGCGGCGCGGCGCGCCATCCGGTGGCGGTGAACCTGTTCGGGTCCGAGCGCCGCATGGCGCTGGCGCTCGGCGTGGAGCGCCTCGACGACGTCGGGGAGCGGCTCGCGGCGCTCCTCAACGTGAAGGTTCCGGACAGCCTGCTCGGCAAGCTGGCGATGCTGCCGCAGCTCGCCGAGATCGCCAAGTACCCGCCGAAGACGATCGGCGGGCAGCCGCCGTGTCAGGAAACGGTGATCCGAGAGCGGGACGTGGATCTGTCGCAGCTCCCCGTGCCCGTATGCTGGCCCGAGGACGGCGGCCCGTACATCACGCTGCCCGGGGTCATCACGCGCGATCCCCGAACGGGGGTCCGCAACGTGGGGATGTACCGCATCCAGGTGATCGGCAAGAGCGAGCTGGCGATGCACTGGCAGCGCCACAAGGTGGGGGCGGCGCATTGGCGCGACATGGCGGAGCGGGGCGAGCGGATGCCCGTGGCGATCGCGCTGGGCGGCGATCCCACGTCGATCTACGCGGCGTCGGCGCCGCTGCCGCCAACGATCGATGAGTTCCTGTTCGCCGGATTCCTCCGCCGGGAACCGGTGCGGCTCGCCAAGGCCGTCACGTCGGATCTGGAGGTCCCCGCCGAAGCGGAGCTCGTGCTCGAGGGCTACATCGATCCGCGCGAGGAACTGGTGCTCGAGGGGCCGTTCGGCGACCACACGGGGTTCTACTCCCTCGCCGACTACTATCCCAAAGTGCACGTCACGGCCGTCACCATGCGCCAGGATCCGGTGTGGCCGCACACGATCGTGGGCCGGCCGCCGATGGAGGACTACTGGCTGGGCCACGCGACCGAACGGATCTTCCTGCCGCTCCTGAAGATCACACTCCCCGAGATCGTGGACCTGCACATGCCCGCCGAAGGGATCTTTCACAACCTCGTGTTCGTGAGCATCGACAAGCAGTATCCGGGGCAGGCGTACAAGGTGATGAACGGTCTGTGGGGACAGGGGCTGATGTCGCTCGCCAAGGTCATCGTCGTGCTGGACAAGGACGTCAATGTGCGTGATCCGAAGGAGGCGTGGTGGGTCGCGCTAAACCACATCGACCCGGAGCGCGACGTGCGGTTCAGCATGGGGCCGATCGACGTGCTCGACCACTCCAGCCGGGGCTTCACGTTCGGGTCGAAGATGGGGATCGACGCGACGCGCAAGTGGAAGGAAGAGGGGTTCACGCGCGAGTGGCCCAGCCGCATCGTGATGGATCTGGAGACGAAGCGGCGGGTGGATGAGATGTGGAAGGAGCTGGGAATTGAGCTCTGACGCCACCGCTCGCGAGGGGCAGACCTTGGAGGGCGAGAGCCTGCTCGTCCGCTACGCCAACTTCGTCAGGCTGCCGCACACGGTGTTCGCGCTGCCGTTCGCCCTGCTCGGCGTGGTGGCGGCGTCGTGGCACACGCCCGTCACCGCACGGACGCTCGGCCTGGTGGTGGTGGCCTTCACGGCGGCGCGCTTTGTGGCGATGGGGTTCAACCGGATCGCCGACCGCGCGCTCGACGCGCGCAACCCGCGCACCCGCGCGCGGGAGCTGCCCGCGGGACGGCTGACGCTGGCGCAGGCGTGGACGGCGGTGTTGGCCGCCGCGGCGATCTTCGTCTGGTCGGCGTGGGCGCTCAATCCTGTGTGCTTCCGGTTGTCACCCGTCGCGCTCGCCGTCGTCACGCTCTACAGCTACTCCAAGCGCTTCACCTGGTGGTCGCATCTGTGGCTGGGACTGGGAGACGCCATCGCGGGACCGGCGGGCTACCTGGCGGTGACGGGGCAGTGGAGCGCGCCGTGGTGGCTGCTGGTAGCGCTCGCGCTGGCCGTGACGTTCTGGGTGGGCGGGTTCGACATCTTCTACGCCCTGCAGGATGAGCAGTTCGACCGCACCGAGGGACTCCAGTCCGCCGTGGTACGGTTCGGGCGGGGACCGAGCATCCTGCTCGGGAAGGCGTTGCACGGCCTGACGCTGGTCGCGTTGATCGGGTTCGGCCTCGGAGCGGGACTGGGGCCCGCCTACTACGGCGGCGTGGTGCTGGGAGCCGGGATCATCGCCTGGGAGCACCGCCTGGTGCAGCCGGGGGACCTGTCGCGGCTCGATGCGGCGTTCTTCGGCGCGAACGGCGTTGTCAGCGTGGTGGTGTTCCTGGGGGCGCTGGCGGATCGGATCCTATGAACCCAGC
>JAEHDT010000053.1 GCA_016880225.1 Gemmatimonadota bacterium
AGCATGAGCACCGAGCCGCCCCAACCGGCGCCGGTGAGCCGGGCGCCGAGCGCGCCCGCCCGGCGCGCCGCCGCGACGACGAGATCGAGCTCCGGCGTGCTGCAGTCGTACAGCCGGCGGCAGGATTCGTGCGACTCGAACAACAGCTCTCCGAAGCGCTTGAGTCGGCCCCGCGCGAGCAGCTGCGCTCCGAAGCGCGTCCGGGCCGTCTCCCCCACCACGTGGAGGGCGCGGGAACGGAGCGGTTCGGGCAGGGCCCGCTTGAGCCGCGGCAGCCAGCCCGCCGGCCAGCTCGCGAGCCAGAGCAGCTCGGGGAGTTCCAACTTGAGCCGCGCCACTGCCGCCTCGCACTCGGCGCGCCGCCGGTTCAACGCACCCGCCGCCAGGTCGCGGCGCACGCCGGTGTCGACCAGCAGAAACCGCCCCCGCAGCGGGATGTAGCTCGTGGCGAGCGAGGCGCACTCGAGCAGGAGCGCCCGGCCCGGCCGCGCCAGGGCCGCGCTCATGTGATCCATGATGCCGCAGTGCACGCCCACGTGGTCGTGCTCGGCGCGGAACGCCACGCTGGCGAGCTGCCGCCCCGTGAGACGCGCGTTGTCGAGCAGGCTCGCCGCCTTGGCCGCCGCGACGGTGAGCGCGGCAGAGGACGCGAGCCCGGCCCCCGGCGGTACGTCGCTCGCGACCGCGACGCGCGCGCCGCCGTCCCCGCCCAGCGCCCGCATCACACCCACGAGGTACGCGGTCCAGCCCGCCGGGCGGTCCTCCCGCAAGTCGATTCGCACCGCGGATCGATCGCGGGTCGAGATCGCCTCGAGCACGCCCGGTTCCGCCGGTCCGATGGCGACGGTGGTGCGCGCCGCGACCGCCACCGGGAGCACCGGGCCGCCGTTGTAGTCGGTGTGCTCGCCGATCAAGTTGACACGGCCGGGCGCCGAAGCGGCAGCCATTGGAGCGACGCCGAAGCTCGCGCGGAACAGCGCTGACGCGTTGGCAGTCATCGGTTTGACAAGGATTGGGGCCAATGCTACCCTATGCGAGCCACGTCCACCATCTCTGCAGCCACCCGGAGACACAACGTATGCGGCGGTCCCTGCGGTACGCGCTGTCATTCCTCGCCTGCTTCCCGGCCCTGGCGGGCGCTCAGGGGTTCGGGATCTACGAGCAAGGCACCTGCGCGATGGGGCGTGCGGGCACCGGGGTGGCGGCCCCGTGCGCCGACGGCTCTGCGATCTTCTTCAATCCGGCGGGCTTGGCGGGGTTGAAGGGCGGGCGCGCCACCATCGGCGTGACCCTCATAGACGTCCAGGGCGCCTTCACCGACGACATCTTCCAGCAGAAGACGAATCTCGATGACCCGCTCATCCCGGTCCCGCAGGTGTACGTCGCGTATGGCGTTACGCCCAAGCTCGGTGTCGGGGTCGGCCTGTTCGCGCCGTACGGGCTCCAGACCCGCTGGCCGCTCGCGTTCGACGGACGGTTCGCGGGATACGACAACGTCCTGCGCTCGGTCTACGTGCAGCCGACCGTGGCCTACCAGGTCACCCCGTGGCTGTCGCTCGGTGGAGGGTTGGACATCGTGTTCGGGACGGTGGAACTGAACCAGCGGCTCGATCTGGCCCAGGCGCCGGTGCCATCGACGCTGGTGCCGGTCCCGCCCGGCAGCCCCCCGGTGGTGTTCGGACAGTTCGGCATCGCTCCGGGGACGGACTTCGCCGACGCGCACCTCGAGGCGACCAAGACGACGGTCACGGCGCATTGGGGCGGCATCATCAAGGTGAGCGACAAGCTGTCAATCGGCGGCCGCTACCTGATGCACGCCAAGTTCGACTACTCAGGCACCGCGCAGTTCTCGCAGGTCCTGACCGGCCTCGTCATCCCGGCCGACATCACCGTGGGCACCTTCACGATCCCGGCCGGCACGCCCGTGGACGCGCTGCTCGCGGCGCCTGTGACGAGCGGCGGGCTCGATCTGTTCAACACGGTGCTCACGAACCAAGCCGTCACGACGCAGATCACGAACCCCGAGCAGGTGATCCTCGGCCTCGCGTACAAGCCGCGCAAAGACTGGACTCTGTTCGCCGATTATCAGTTCACCCGCTGGGGCAAGCGGTTCTACACGCTCAACATCAATTTCGCGAACCCGGTGCTGAACCGCGTGCTGCAGGAGCGCTATCAGAACACCAACGGCTTCCGGTTCGCGGGCGAGTGGGCGAAGGACGCGAAGTGGACGCTGCGGGGCGGCTACCTGTACCACCAGGGCGCGGCGCCGGCCACGACGGTCACGCCATTGCTCCCCGAGGGAGACCGCAACGAGTTCACGGGCGGGTTCACCGTGAAGCTCTCACCCGGCTTCAGCGCGGACGTGGCGTATCAGTACATCAAGCAGAACGACCGCCGCGGGCGCACCCGGGAGCCCCTCTTCAACCAGGCGGCGACGACGGCGCTGAACAACGGCTTGTACAACTTCCACGCGCACCTCTTCGGGGTGTCGCTCGGCTACGCGTTCTAGGGGAGCTCCGACGATGACGCACCGCCGCACAATCGCCAGCGTCCTGAGCCTCACGCTCCTCGCAGCCTGCCAGCAGGACGAGCTGCTGCTGCCGCCGCAGCCGGCGTACGCCGGCGGCGAGATGTTCGTGCGCTACGTGGCGATGGGCAACAGCATCACTGCCGGATTCCAGTCGGGGGGGATCAACGACTCCACGCAGCGGCAGTCGTACGCGTTCCTCGTCGCGAACGAGATGCGGTCGCAGTACTACTATCCGAGCCTGAACGCTCCCGGATGTCCCCCCCCCTACACCAACGTGTTCACCGGCGCGCGGGTCGGCGGCGGCACGGCCAGCACGTGCCTGTTCCGGAACTCGAGGATCCCGCCGTACCTGAGCAACGTGGCGGTGCCCGGCGCTGAGACCGTGGACATGCTCGTAAACGGGCCCCCACCGACCGCCAACTCGAATCCCCTCACGCAGCTGTTCCTCGGCGGGCGCACCCAGGTGCAGGCGATGATGGACGCGCATCCCACCTTTGTGAGCGTGTGGGCGGGCAACAACGATCTGCTGGGCGCGGCGCTGGCGGGCGACACGGCGCTCGCCACCGACACCGCGGCGTTCCGCGTCAGCTACGCTCATGCGCTCGATTCGATCCAAGCCACGGGGGCGCAGGCGATCCTGATCGCCGTCGGCCTGGGTCACTCGGCGAACAACGTGGTGCTGCCCTATTTCTCGCGCGGCACGACATGGTTCGGCCTATGGGCTGGCGGCGCATTCGCGCCGGCGCCGTTCACAGTAGCCGCGAATTGCGCGCCCCCGCGCGGGGACACTGTGCTGGTCGGTTTTGCCTATGGCTTCGGGCTGCTCGCCACGGCGAAAACGGGCACACCCACCACGCTCGATTGCACCGCGCCGCCGGTCGTCGAGCCCGCCGAAACACGGTTCTTCGCCGTGCAGCAGATCCGCTACAACGCCATCATCCAAGCCCAGGCCGCGGCGCGCGGATGGGCTTTCACGGACGGCGTGGATTCCACGCTCGACTCACTCGCGGGGGTGGCCAACCAGTTCGCGCCGTTCCCCAACACGGCGGCGGCGTGCAGCGGATCGCCGTTCGGGCTCGCCTTCAGCTGCGACGGCATTCACCCGAACGCCGCCACCCAGCGCCTGATCGCGCGAAAGGTCGTTCAGGCGATCAACGCCAAGTACGGCTCGGCGATTCCTGCGGTCCCCTGAGCGCGAACCCCGCCAGCGCCGCGGGGTAGCGCATACGGCATCCGCCACCCGGCGGGTGCCGTTTTGCTAATGCGAATCACCCGCGTTCTCCTTCTCGTGTGCCCCGCCCTCACGGGCGGGGAGATGCTCGCCGCGCAAGCGGTGGAGCGCACCGACACGCCCGAGCGCGGCACGCTACGCGTCACGTTCGACCCCCGCGTGATGACGTGGAACGACCAGTTCACCGACTCGGGTCGGGTGCGGTTAGGCGCGCCCCTCTCGGGGGACACGATCGACGGCCGGTTCATTCCGGTCGTCGCACGGCTCGAACAGAACGTGCGGGTCGCAAGCGGCATCGCCGGATTCGTGGCAAGCCTGGGCCAGGGGCTCCTGAGCGTGCGCCAGGAGCGCCGCACCTATCCCATCACCGCCGAACTCGGCGTCACGAGCCGGCTGTCCGTGAGCGTCATGGTGCCGATCGTGCGGGTGGCGACGCGCAGCTCCCTGCAGCTCTCGCGCAAGGGCGCCAACCTGGGGCTCAACCCGCTCGCCCTGAACGCGGCGGGAGCCCGCGGGACGGACTCGGCCTTCTTCGCCCAGTTCGATGCCGCGCTGGCCCAGCTGGACCAGCAGATTGCCGTGGGCCAATACGGCTGCGGCGCCGATCCCGCGTGTGCGGCCAAGGACAGCTCGGCGTACTGGCACACGGTGCGTAACGCGCTGAGCACTTCGGTTTACGGAGCCGGGCAGGCCGGCTCGCCGTTCCTGCCACTCGACACGTCGGCGGTGGGCACCGCCCTCGACAGCGCCGTCGCGCGCATCCAGCGGGGCCTGACCACGACGTTCGGCATCGCCGGATTCGACACCATGTTCGCGCTCGCGTCCGACACGTTGAGCGTGCTGTCGCTCGAACAGACGATCGTCAACCCCGCCGCGAGCGGGTTCGGCTACGCCGACCTGCCGTTCCGCTCGAGCTGGCGCTACGGCCTGGGGGACGTGGAGCTCGCGGCGAAGTACCGCGTCTTTTCCGGGCGCCACTACGCCGCCGCCCTCCAGGCCGTCGCCCGGCTGCCGACGGCCGGCCGTGACTCGGCCGACGACCTGCTGCGTCAATCACTCGGCGATCACCAACTGGATCTCGAGGGACGGCTGACGCAGGAGCTGACGCTCGGGCCGCTGTGGCTCAACGTGGCGGTGCATGCGGGGCTGCAGCGGCCGGGCACGCGGATCCGCCGGGTGGCGCCGCTCGCCGCATTCCTCGTCCCCGCGACCGCGACGGCGAACCTGCGGTGGGACCCGGGTGACTACGTGGGGATCGACGCCGCGCCCCTGCTGCGGCTGTCGCGCGAGTTCGCGGCCGGGTTTACGGCCGGCTACTTCACCAAGGCGCGCGACCACTACGCGTTTCAATCGGCCCAGGACTCGGCCGCCGTGGCGACCAACACGGGGTTCCCGACGGCGGCGAGCGTGCTCGATCAGGGAACGTCCGCACGGTGGCTGCGGCTCGGGTTCGCGGTCACGTATCACGCACCGCGCGTCGAGGGCGGCTTTTCGATCGAGCAAACCGTCAGCGGCGCGGGGCTCGTCCCCGGGGCGACGCTGTATCGGATCGTGTTCCGGACGTCGCGGAAGCTTTTTTGACGAGCTCCGCGGCGTGGCCGAGGGCGGTCCGCATGTCGGGGTCGCCCAGCATGCGCGCCAATTCTCGCGTGCGCGCCTCCCCGGTCACGACCTGCACGTCGCTCGTCGCGATGCCGCCGCGCGCTCCCTTCGCTACCACGAGGTGGTGCTGGGCGTAGGCCGCGATCTGCGGCAGGTGCGTGATCACGAGCGCCTGCCGCCCACCCTGCCGTCCCGCCGCGACCGCCGCGAGCGCCTCCCCCACGCGGCCGCCGACTTCGCCGCCGATCCCCTGGTCCACCTCGTCGAACACGAGGGTCGGCACCGCGTCGTGCTCCGCCAGCACCACCTTGAGCGCCAGCATCAACCGCGACAGCTCGCCGCCGGAAGCGACCTTGGCGAGCGGGCGGGCGTCGAGACCGACGTTGAGTTGGACCTCGAACGTGACGTCCTCCGCCCCATCGGCGTGGTGTGTGGTGCGTGGTAGCAGGCGCAGCGCGAACCGCCCCCCGGCCATGCCGAGCGCCGGGAGCAGCTCGCTCACCGCCTCCGCCAGTCGCCGTGCGCCGGCCGTCCGCTTCGCCGTGAGAGCGGCGCAGGCGCGGGTGAAGTCGGCCTGCGCCTGTCGCCGCTGGTCGGCGATCTGGCGCAGGTCCAGGTCGGCGGTGTCGAGCAGCTCGAGCTCACGGGCGGAGCGGTCGCGCGTGGCGAGGACGTCGGGGAGGGTGGGGCCGTATTTCTGGGTGAGGCGGAACAGCACGTCGCGCCGCTGCTCGACGGCCGCGAGGCGCCCGGGGTCGCTCTCGAGCCCCGCGCTGTAGGCGCGGGCCGCCTGCGCCAGCTCGGTGACGTTCGCAAACGCGCCGTCCAAGAGCTCCTGCCACGGCGCCGTCGAGGGATCGAGCCGGGCGAGCCCCGCGAACAGCTTCGCGGCCCGGGCGAGTGCGGTGCCGTCGAGCGCCTGCTCGAGCTCCCGCGCTAGCCGGCCTAGCTCGTCGGCGTGGGCGAGGCGCTTGGCCTCGACATCGAGCGCCTCCATCTCACCAGCCTGGGGCGCGGCGCGCTCGATTTCCCCGACCACGTGACGCAGGTAATCGGCCTTGCGCCCGACCTCCTCGCGCCGCGCGGTGAGCTCGGCCTCGTGCCGTTCGTGCTCCCGCAGGCGGTCGTGCGCGTCGCGCACCGCCGTCCGCTCTACGGCGGCGTCGGCGTAGGCGTCGAGGATGTCACGCTGGGCGTCGACGCGGAGCAGCGACTGGGTCTCGTGCTGCCCGTGCAGGTCCACGAGCAAGGCGCCGAGCTGCGCCAGCACGCCGACGGTGGTGGGGCTGCCATTCACCCAGGCGCGGGATCTCCCCTCCCCACTGATCTCCCTTTTGAGCACGAGCCGACCGTCCTCCACATCCACACCCAGGGCGCCAAAGGACGGTAGAAGACGGGAGAGGGCGGCAGGGGTGAACTCGAACGCGCCTTCGATGACGGTTCTCTGCGCTCCGGGGCGTACCACGTCCGACGACGCGCGCTCGCCGAGCAGCAGCGCGAGGGCGTCCACCAGCATCGATTTCCCGGCGCCGGTCTCGCCGGTCAGGACGTTCAGGCCAGGAGTGAGCGGGAGCGTGACGTCGGCGATGACGGCGAGATCGCGGACCCGCAGCTCCGTGAGCACTACTCCCGCTCGCGGTCGGAGAGGTCACCCCACTGCAGCTTCTTGCGCATGCGCGCGAAGAAGCCTTCGGGGCCGAGCCGAACCAACTGCACCGGGCGGTCGGCGCGTTTGACCACCAGGCGCTCGCCCTGGCGCATGGTGGTGCCCACCTGGCCGTCGAACGACACCAGCACGTCCTCGGCCCACGACGCGATCGGCTCGACCGTCACGGCCACGTTCGAGGGCAGCACGATGGGCCGCACGGCGAGGGTGTGCGGGCAGATGGCCGCCACCACGATCGCGTCCACCCCCGGGATTACGATGGGGCCGCCCGCCGACAGCGCGTACGCGGTCGAGCCGGTGGGGGTCGCGACCACGATGCCGTCCGCCGAGTACTGGCCGACTTCGTCGCCGTCCACCGACACGCGCAGCTGGATGACGCGGGCCACGCCGCCTTTGTGCACCACGGCGTCGTTCAGGACGACGGGCTCCGCCCGCCGCTTCCCCTGCTTGTCCTCGATGAAGGGAGCGAGCGCGAGGCGCGGCTCGGTTGAATAGGCACGACGTACCAGCGCGTCGAGCGCCCAATCGAGGCTCTGCGAGGTGGCGGTGGTGAGGAAGCCGACCCGTCCGAGGTTGACGCCAAGGATGGGCGTGCCGGCGCCGTCCAGCGTGCGGGCCCCGCGCAACAGCGTGCCGTCACCGCCGAGGGTGAGCAGGCAGTCGAGCGGCGGCGCACCCTGCAACGGCCGCGGCGCCGGCGGTGGCCACAGGGCGCCGATGTCCTGCTCGGTGAACAGCGTGACGCCGAGCCGGGGCGCGACGTTCGCCAGGTGCGCGAGGATGCTCTTGAGATCGCGGTAGCTCGGGTTGCCGACGACCCCGACGTTCATGAGTGGGTGAGGGATTCCTCCGCGGCGAGCGCGCGCACGCGCGCCGCGATCCCGGGGCCGGTGAGACCCACCTCGGCGAGCTGCGCTCCACGGGGTGCGTGCTCGTAACTCCGATCGGGGGCGCCCAGCGGCACGACGCGGGCTTCCGGGGCGATCGTCTGCACGAGCCCGGCCAGGAAGGCGCCGAAGCCGTTCGTCACCGCGCCGTCCTCCACGGTCACGAGCAGACGATGGTCCCGGAGCAGCGCATCGAGCAGCTCGCGGTCCACCGGCTTCAGAAAGCGGCAGTTCACCACCGTGACGTCGAGGCCTTCGGCCGCGAGCTCCTTGGCGGCGGCGAGGGCCGGCTGGCACATCACGCCGACGGCGAGCAGGGCGCACTCCTTGCCTTTGCGCAGCACGTCCCACGTGCCGTAGCGGATGGGCGCCACCTCGGCCGCGGGCGGCACCGCGCCCGGCGCCTTGTCGCGCGGGTAACGCAGCGAGAACGGCCCATCGGTGTGCTCGAGCGCGCAGCGCAGCAGTCCGATCAGCTCGGCCCCGTCCTTCGGGGCGGTCACGGTCATGTGGGGCACGGCGAGCAAGTAGGCGATGTCGTACAGCCCCATGTGGGTCTGCCCGTCCTCGCCCACCATGCCGGCGCGGTCGAGGCAGAAGATCACGGGCAACCGCTGGATCGCGACGTCGTGGATGATGCTGTCGTAGGCGCGCTGCAGGAACGTCGAGTAGATGGCGACCACCGGCCGGATGCCTTGGGTGGCGAGTCCCGCCGCGAACGTGGTGGCGTGCGCCTCCGCGATGCCGACGTCGAAGAAGCGCTCGGGCCATTTCTTCTGGAAGATG
>JAEHDT010000299.1 GCA_016880225.1 Gemmatimonadota bacterium
GGATGGTGCGTGAGACGCGAGCAGCAGCGCGAACAGAAAACCCATAGTGCGCCGTAATCTGATGACGCCTCGCCGTTTGCGCCACCGCGCGTCACAATTCTGTAACGCGTCTGGCGAGCGCTCCGTCACCGGATTAGCATCCCGCCTGCCTCACGAGGAGAAGCGACACGATGGAGCCGCATGCGAACTGAGCCCCCCCCGTCATCGGAGACGCGCGCCGGCCACCGCGTGCTCGTAGTGGACGACGAGCCCGACATCACGGCGCTCGTCGCCTATCACCTCGCGAAAGAGGGCTACCGCGTCACCACCGCGGCGAACGGGACCGAGGCGCTGCGATCCGCGCGCGAGGAGCGGCCCGATCTGGTCGTGCTCGACCTGATGCTCCCCGGCCTTTCGGGCTACGACATTCTCGCCGAGCTGCGCCGACGCGAAGAGACACGGGAGGTGGGCGTCATCCTGCTCACCGCACGCAAGGAAGAGCCCGACCGCATCAAGGGTCTGTCGCTGGGCGCCGACGACTACCTCGCCAAGCCGTTTTCCCCGAAGGAGCTCGTGCTCAGAGTCGCCGCCATTCTGCGACGCCTGGCCGCGCCCGCCGTCGCCTCGGGCGGCAGACTAGCCGCCGGTCCGGTCGCGCTCGACCGCGGCGCGCACCGCGTCACCGTGAACAGCAAGGAAGTGGAACTGACGGCGACCGAGTTCCGGCTCCTCGACAAGCTCATCGAACGACGCGACCGGGTGCTGAGCCGAACGCAGCTGCTCGAGTCGGTGTGGCGGGCACAGCCGGACATTCAAACGCGCACCGTGGATATGCACGTGCAGCGCCTGCGCTCCAAACTGGGCGACGCCGGCGAATGGATCGAGACGGTGCGCGGCGTCGGCTACCGTTTCCGCGAGCCCGCCCCTCCGCCCGCGACACGCCGCGGACGGGCATGAAGCTGGCCACGCGGCTCTTCTTGAGCATGAGCCTGCTCGTCGCCGCGGCGGTGAGCGGCTCGATCATCGCGGCGGATGCCGTCCTGCGCAAAGACCTCGAGGCCGAGACCGCCGCCACGCTCGAGGCGGAGGCGCGTCTCTTCGCCGCCTTTCTTCCCGCCGATTCTTCCCATTGGCCTGAGATCGCGCGCACCGCCGGCCCGCGGATCGGGCGGCGGGTCACGCTGATCGATTCCACCGGCCGCGTGCGCGGGGACGCGGACTTCGACCGCACCGCGCTCGTGGGCCTCGAGAATCACGCCGGGCGGCCTGAAGTGCAGGCGGCGCTCGCCTCGGGGCTCGGTCGCGCCGAACGGCTGAGCGCGTCCACCAACGCGCGCCAGCTCTATATCGCCGTGCGCGGCGGTCCACCGGGCGTGGCGGTCGTGCGGGTCTCGGCGTCCCTCGCCGCGATCGATGCGCGCATTCACGCGGTGCAACGGGCCGCCCTCGGCGCCGGCCTCGCGATGCTCGTCGTCTCGGGCCTCGTCGCGTGGGTGCTCGGGGGCGCGCTGGCGCGGCCGCTCGCCCAAATCGCGAGCGCGGCGCGCGACTTCGCCGCGGGCCGACCCGCCGTGCTTCCCGACTCGGGCATTCCGGAACTCGCGCGCCACGTGGACGCGCTCCGCACCATGCATGCGGAGCTCGAGAAGCGCTTCGCGGAGCTGCGACGGGAGCGCGAGGAGTCGCGCACCCTGCTCGAAGCATTGACGGATGGCGTGATTGCGGCGGATGCGCGGGGCGTGATCGTCTCGGCGAATGCCGCCGCGCGCCGGCTGCTCGAGTTCCGGCCGGGCGATCCCCTTCCCCCACTCACCGAGCTGTTCCACGACCAGCAACACCGCGCGCTGATTCGGGAAGTGCTCGAAGGGCGCCCGGTCGAGCGGCGGGAAATCGACATGGGCGA
>JAEHDT010000300.1 GCA_016880225.1 Gemmatimonadota bacterium
TCGCCGGGCCGACGGCCCTGGTGTTGGGTGGCGCGGACCCCGTGGCGCCCGCGAAGGTGCTGACGGAGTTCGCCAAGGAGCACGAGAAGCCGCGGGTCAAGATCGGTCTGGTCGAAGGCAAGACCATTACGGCCGATCAGGTGAAACAGCTCGCGTCGCTGGCGTCCAAACCGGAGCTGCTCGCCCAACTGGGCGGCGTGCTCCAATCGCCGATGGCCGGATTCGTCGGTGCGTTGAATGGCTTGCTGTACATGATGGTGGGAGCCCTCGAGGCTCTGAAAAACAACCGGGCGGGAGAGACGACACATGGCAACGCAAACTAGTTTGAGCATCGACGATCTGCTCGAAGCGATCGGCAACCTGTCGGTGGTCGAGCTGTCGCAGCTCATCGAGAAGTTCAAGGACAAGTTCGGCGTCACGATCGCGGCGCCCGCGGCGGCGGCTCCGGCCGGCGGCGCAGGTGGCGGCGCGGCGGCGGCGGCGGTCGAGGAGAAGACCGAGTTCACGGTCATTCTCAAGGCCGGCGGCGAGAAGAAGATTCAGGTGATTAAGGAGATCCGCGCGATCACCAGCCTGGGTCTCAAGGAAGCCAAGGACCTCGTGGAAGGCGCGCCCGGAACAGTAAAGGAAGGCGTGTCCAAGGCCGAAGCCGAAGAAATCAAAAAGAAGCTCGAAGCACAGGGCGCAGTCGTCGAGCTGAAGTAGCCTCGGGCGAACGCGCCGGGCCAATCGGGCCCGGCGGCGCGTTCCGGGTCTCACTTCGGTTCTACGACATGCACGGATTCACCACAGCCCTGCTCGCTGGTACGAGCCCCTCTGTCCACCCCCGGACCGCACCGGTCCGGGGGCGGCGGGGCCTTTTGCGTTTGCCTGAGGTTTTGACATGACCACGAAGACATTGCCGGTATTGTCGTTCGCGAAGCTCGAGACGGGGATGCCGATGCCCCATCTCCTCGACATCCAGACGCGGGCCTTCCAGTCCCTGCTGCAGCCGGACGGGAAGGGCGCCGAGCGTTCGGACGTCGGGCTGGAGCGGGTGTTCAAGGACCTGTTCCCGATCCAGGACGTGAACGGCAATTACTCGCTCGAGTTCGTGAAGTACGCGCTCGGCGAGGCGAAGTACACCGTCGAGGAGTGCATCGAGCGCGACATGACGTACTCGGTGCCCCTCAAGGCCACGTTGCAGCTCGTGGTGATGGAAGAGGTGGGCGAGACGGTCAAGACCAAGCGCCCCAAGAACATCATCGAAAAGGAAGTCTACCTCGGCGAGCTGCCGATCCTGACGCCGCTCGGCACGTTCGTGATCAACGGCGCGGAGCGCGTCATCGTGTCGCAGCTGCACCGCTCCCCGGGTGTCGTGTTCGAGGAGAGCATCCACCCCAACGGCCAGCGGCTCTTCTCGGCGCGCATCATTCCGTTCCGGGGCTCGTGGGTCGAGTTCACGATCGACATTCACGACGTGATCTACGTCCACATCGACAAGAAAAAGAAGTTCCCGGCCACCGCACTGCTCCGGGCCTTCGGCTACGGGACCAACGCCGAGATCCTCAAGCTGTTCTATGCCCTGAAGGACATCGACATCACGGGCAAGCTCGAGGGCCGCGCGCAGAAGCGCGAGGTGCTCGGCACGCTGCTCGCGGCTGACGTCCCGGATCCGGAGAACAAGAAGGGCGAGCCCCTGGCGCGCGTGGGTGACGAGCTGACACTGGAGCGCTTCAACGCGTTCCGCCGCGCCGGCATCACCGGCGTCAAGGTATTCGCGGGCTACACCTCGCTCGACCTGCGCGAGGATGCGCAACCGACGACGACGCAGCAGGCGCAGGGCAAGTACGTGCTGGCGTTCGACGTAGCCGACCCCGAGACGGGCGAAGTCGTCGCCGACGCGGGGCGTGAGGTGTCGGACACGCTGAAGAAGAAGCTACTCAAGGCGGGCCTGACCAAGGTCGACGTGCTTCTGCCCGCGGGGCGGAGCGAGTCGCCACTGATCAAGAACACGCTCATCAAGGACCCGACCCACACCGAGGCCGAGGCCCTGGAGCAGATCTACACGCTGCTGCGGCCCGGCGAGGCACCGAACCTCGAGACCGCGCGCGAGGCGCTGAAGCGCCTGTTCTTCCACCCCAAGCGCTACGACCTGGGCCGCGTGGGGCGCTACAAGATCAATCAGCGACTCAAGGTGGGCGCGGCGAAGGACAACACCGTCCTCACCGAGGACGACTTCATCGCGATCATCCGGTACCTGATCGAGCTGTCGGAAGGCCGCGGCTACACCGACGACATCGACCACCTCGGCAACCGCCGGGTCCGTTCCGTGGGCGAGCTGATCGCCAACCAGTTCTCGGTCGGCCTCTCGCGCATGGCGCGGCTCATCAAGGAGCGGATGAGCATCAACAACGATCCCGAGCGGATCACGCTCGACGATCTCGTGAACGCGCGTACGGTGAGCGCCGTGATTCAGGCGTTCTTCGGGTCGTCGCAGCTGTCGCAGTTCATGGATCAGACGAACCCGCTTGCGGAGCTGACGCACAAACGGCGCCTCTCGGCCCTCGGCCCGGGTGGGCTGACGCGCGAGCGCGCCGGCTTCGAGGTGCGCGACGTGCACTACAGCCAGTACGGTCGCATGTGCCCGATCGAGACGCCGGAAGGTCCGAACATCGGCTTGATTTCGAGCCTGTCCTGCTTTGCCAGAATCAACGAGTACGGTTTCATCGAGAGCCCGTACCGCCGGGTGATGAAAGGCACCGTGGTGGACGAAGTCCGGGTCCTCA
>JAEHDT010000301.1 GCA_016880225.1 Gemmatimonadota bacterium
CTCCAGGAGTAAAATGTAGCCTCCCCTGGAAGGGCCAATGGGCCGTCTTGACACCTCCCCGAGGAGGCGTATCTCTCACCCGATCAGGAGGTTGCCCCGGAGGTGGCCATGGATCGCCCGACCTACGAGCCGCTCGCCGAGATCGAAGTCGATGCCGTGCGGCCGGAAGCTCAGGGCTTCACGCTCACCGGCCAGGGGCCCGACCACACCGAGTACCAGCTCGACCTCCGCTTCGAGATGCCGCTCGATCCCCGCACGCGGGCCGTGCTGGGCGAGCTGCTGTCGCACTCCGACCTGATCATCTCACGGCGCGCGGCGGGCGGGGTCATGCGGGCGTTGCGCCAGCGGCGTAACCGCGCTCCACAGCGGTAGTTCCAGCGTCACATGTGCTGAAAATCCTTGACGGTCCGGAAGGGCCGATGTAGCTTGGCGCGACCTTCAGCGCCGGAGCAGCGTGTTCGATGCCCCCCCCAGCTGAGCTCGGCGGGTCGCAGATCTCGTCGCTGCTCGAGGCCCTCCCCGGCATCGCCAGCGTGCTCCGCAGCCCCGTGGCCGACGCCCTGGTCAAGGCGATCCGGGCAGCCGCCGGCGTGGGCGAGTTCACCATGGACGATGCAGACGAGCTGGTGCGCTACGCCGTGCGCCGCGGCCTGATCGGCCCCGAGGAAGGCGACCGCGTGCTCGCCGACGTCGCGGGCCCGCTCAAGGCCCGGCCCAAGGCGCCCCGCGCCGTCCGTCCCAAAGTGCCCTCCAAGAAAAAGCCCGCCAAGAAGAAGTCGCGGCGGTGAGATCGCTGGTCCCGCTCCTTCTCGCGGCCTGGGCGGGGGCGTGCGCGCGCACTTCCCGACCTGCCCCTGTCACGCCCGCCGACATCGCCGGGCTCATCGGAGAAGCGCAACAGCGTCCCCAGGACGCCACCGTACGCTTCCGCCTCGCGGCGGCGCTCGCCGCCGGCCAGCGCTGCGATACGGGCGTCGTGGTGGCGCGCGCCGCGCTCGAGCTCGAGCCGGACAACGTGCTCGGGCCCTTGGCAATCGGCGCGTGTCAGGAGCAAGCGGAGCGCTACGACGACGCGTTGGCGACGTACAGCGACTTCGCCCGCGAGCACGCCCGCGCGCGGGGCGTGGGTGCGCTCCTCGCCAAGGCACAGCTCGCGCTGCGCGCTGCGGCGGAGCGCACGGCGCGGCAGGCGCTGGCACGCGAGGCCGAGCTGGCGCAGCAGCCTCCCGAAGCGGCCACGCTCGCCGTCTTGCCGCTCGTCATCGCCGGCGACTCGACCGTGCAACCCTTGTCGCGGGGCCTCGCCGAGCTCATTACCACCGACCTCGCCTACATCAGGACGCTGCGGCTGCTCGAGCGCGTGCAGATCGGCGTGCTCCTGGACGAGCTCCAGCTGGGCGAGAGCGAGCGGGTGGATCCCGCCACGGCGGCGCGCGTCGGGCGGCTGCTCCGTGCCGAACGCATGGTGCAGGGCACCGCGACGATCCCCTCCAACGGGCCGGTGCAGCTCTCCGCCACGGTGGTCACCGGCAGCGGAGTCGTGCGGCCGGTGGGACAAGTGACGGGTCCGTTTCCCAAGCTGCTCGAGCTCGAGAAGCAGGTGGTGTTCGATCTCGCCACGCAGCTCGGGGTGGAGCTCACCGAAGCGGAGCGCCAGCGGATCCTACGCCAGGGTCCGAGGAGCCTGGCCGCCTTCCTGGCCTACAGCCGGGGCTTGGACGATCTCGATCGGGGCGACTACGCCGGCGCGGCCCGCAACTTCGGGGCGGCCGCACAGGCCGATCCGAGCTTCCAGGCGGCGCAGCAAGGCCAGCAGGCCGCGGTTGCGGCGCCGGCGGTCCAGCAGGCCACGGGCGGCGACATCGTCACGGTGGTGGACGCCGTCGAACGGTCCACGGGGGCGTCCGAGCCGGCGGGCGGTACGGCAGCGGGCGGTTTGTTGTCCGCCGGCACACGCGACGTAGCACCCACCGTCGGCGATGCGGTCGCCGTGGTCGGCCTGCCCACGGGCGCCGCCACCATCGATCGCCAGCTGACGCCGGAGGCGCTCGGGCTGCCCTCTATCCTTTCGGTTGCGAACGGCATCACGATCATCTTCAA
>JAEHDT010000054.1 GCA_016880225.1 Gemmatimonadota bacterium
GCGCCGATGACCGCGACGCGGATCGGGTCGCTCACCTCCGCGCCCCCCGTCCTCCGTCCCGCGCGCCGCCCCAGCGGTACATCACGCCGGTCCGGAGGGAAACGGTCGACACGCCGCTCGACACGACCCCGCGGGTCTCCACGGTGAGGCGCCAGCGCTTGGCCCCGATCTCGGCCCCGATCGTGCCGTTCAGTCCGGCGGTGATCTCGTTCAGGGCGTCCTGCACGAACGTTCCGTTGATGGCGGGACCGCTGCCGTGCCGGACGTGCGCGCCCAGCCCGATCCCCATGTAGGCGGTGACGGAGCGGCTTTGCGGCAGCACGTACTGCAGGTCCACGTCCCCGGTCACGTCGCTCCACGTGATGGGGCCGAGAGCGATCGTGAAGTTCGAGTCGGGATCGTTCACGATGCTCCGCAGGCGGTCCTCGAAGCGCGCGCGCGCGGCCGAGCTGAAGTCCGCCTTGAAGTACGAGGCCCCGAACACGAGGCGGATGTGCGGTGCGATGTAGCCGTAGTCGAGCCGGAGCCCGCCCACGAGCGTCCCGCGGATGTTGTTGCCGCCGAGCGGCCCGACGTCGAGCTGCAGGGCGCTGGGCCTCAGGTTGTCGTAGGAGAACTGCTCGAGGACACCCTGGGCGGTCAGGCGGTCAGGCTGACCGGCGGTCAACAATGCCGCTATCAGGGCGCATCCGACGGCCCGACCGCCCGTCCGCCAGACGGCCTCAGTAAAGGCGCTCAACATTGGTCCCCGGGAAGTAGGTGGTGACGATCTTCGGATAGTCCTGGCCCGCCCGGGCGCGGCCCACCGCGCCCCATTGGCAGAACCCCACGCCGTGGCCCCAGCCCGACCCGGCGGCAACGACCCGGCTCACCTGGCCGCCGTCCTTGTCCACGGTGAGCCGGAACGCGGCGCTGCCGAGCAGCCGGTCGGGCTCCGGCCGCAACACGGCGCGCACGTCGGAGCCCGGCACGCGAACGTCGCCGTGCTCGAACGCGATGCGCACCTCGCGTACGCGCCCCGAGGCGGTCGTACCAGTCACCGCGATGTCCGTGATCCGTTGCAGCCCGCCCCCACCCGCGTTCATCATCGCCGGCAGCGTCCGCGACAATATAGCGCGCAGCTTCGCACCGTCCCATTCTTCGCGCCAACGAAACCGCGGCGACAGATCGCAGTAGTACCGCCCGCCGCCGGACGCGTCCGACACCGGGCGCAGGTAGGGCCGGGCCTGCGCCGTCCGGAACGCCTCCTCGACGCCGGCGGTGGAGGAGCCGCACGTCGAGTGGTAATACGCCTCGACGAGCGCGCCGTGATACCGGATGACCTCGCCGCGGGTCGCGCGCAGGGCCTCCCACACGGCGGGGGTCTCGCCCGCCACGCCGCCGTACACCTGGTCGCGCACGTCGGCCCAGGCGTCGAACCCCTGCGATTCCCAGCGACCGCGATTCTTGAGGGCGAAGGTGCGGGACACAACGGCCTGAGCGAGCATCGCCTGGCGCTCGTCGGGCCGCCGCGGCCCCATTTCCCCTCCGATCACGCCCGCGAGGTAGCTCTCCACCGGGACTCGGTTCATGAGCGTGAGCCCGGACGCGTCCCGCACCACGTTCAATCGTCCCCGGTAGCGTCGGCCGTTCGCCACGGCGAACCGGCTCTCACTGACGTTCACGGCCGAGATGCCCCCGTACCGCCCGGTGCGGGAGCCGTCCGCCTTCACCAGCGCGACGCCCGGCGTGTCGACCACGACCGTCCACGTTGCGCCCGCGGGAATCGAGCCCACCGGCTGGCCGTTCGCGTCGTCCGTGACGAACAGCTCGCCGTCGCCTCCGAGCATGACGCTCGCTGCGCCCGCGCCGAGCCCGATGCGCAGCTCGGGCTCGGCGCCGGGCGTGAGCGCGGGGGCCCCCGGCCGGGCACAGGCCGCCGCGAGCGCGACACAGCTACCGAGCCAACGCTTCGCCCAGGCCTTCGTCGAGTTGTGCGATCGTGACGTCGATGTCGGCATCGGTGTGGGCGCTGGAGACGAAGCCCGCCTCGAATGCGGAGGGGGCAAGGAACACCCCGCGCGCCAACGCGGCCCGGTGCCAGCGGGCGAACAGCGCGGTGTCCGACCCCTTCGCCTGGGCGAAGTTCCGCACCGGACCGGGTGCGAAGTAGAGCCCCCACAGCGAGCCGGCGTGACCGGCGGTGACCGGAACGCCATGACGGCGCGCGGCGTCCCCTATACCCGCGACCAGCCGCGCGGTTCGCCGCTCGAGCGCCTCGTAGAATCCCGGTCGCTCGGTCTCGCGCAATGTCGCGAGACCCGCCGCCATGGCCACCGGATTCCCGGCGAGCGTCCCCGCCTGGTACACCGGCCCTTCGGGGGCGACGCGCCGCATCAGGTCCACCCGCCCGCCGTACGCCCCCACCGGCATCCCGCCACCCACGATCTTGCCCAGCGTCGTCAAGTCGGGTCGCACGCCAAGCCGTTCCTGGGCGCCGCCCGCCGCAACGCGGAAGCCGGTCATCACCTCGTCGAAAATCAGCAGCGCGCCGAAGCGGTCGCAGTGCGCCCGCAGTGCGGCGTGGAACCCCGGCTCCGGAGCGATGAACCCGGCGTTGCCGACGTAGGGTTCGACGATCACCGCCGCGAGCTCGGCGCCGCGCCGTTGAAACAGGCGCTCCACGGCGTCGCCATCGTTGAACGGCAGCGTGACCGTGAGTTCCGCGAGCGCGGCCGGAACGCCGGGGCTGTCGGGCAAGCCGAGCGTCGCAACGCCGCTCCCGGCCTTCACCAAGAAGCCGTCGGCGTGTCCGTGGTAGCAGCCCTCGAACTTGAGGATCAGGCTCCGCCCGGTCGCCGCGCGGGCCAGCCGCACCGCCGCCATCGTCGCCTCGGTCCCCGAGTTGACGAACCGCACCATCTCCACCGCCGGCATCCGGCGGCGGACCTGCTCGGCGAGGTCCACCTCCGCCTCGCACGGCGCTCCGTAGCTCCACCCCCGGTCCGCCGCCGCGCGAATCGCCTCGAGCACCGCGGGGTGTGCGTGCCCCAGGATGAGCGGGCCCCAGGAGCAGACGTAGTCGAGGTAAATCCGGCCGTCCACGTCCGTGAGGCGCGCGCCCGCCGCCGTGGCCACGAAAAAGGGCGTCCCGCCCACCGCCCGGAACGCCCGCACCGGCGAGTTCACCCCACCGGGCAATACCGCCTTCGCCCGCTCGAACAGCTGCTCCGAGCGGCTCACGTCAACGCCACCGCCCGGAAATCGTAGTCCTCGCTCGCGGTGAGGCGCGCCCGCACGAACCGCCCAGGCTCGGCCCAGCCCCCCTGCTCGAGGTACGTCACGCCGTCCACGTCATCCGCCTGCCACGCCACGCGGCCCACGTGCGTGGCCCCCCTCCCGGTGCCGTCGGGGTCCGCCACGCGGTCCACCAGCACCGGCACCTCCCGGCCCACAAAGCGCGCGAGCCGTTCCGCCGAAATCGCGCGCTGCACCTCGAGCAGCTCCTCGAGGCGCTCGCGCTTCACCGCGTCGGGGACGTCGTCGGGGTAGCGGGTGGCGCGGGTCCCCTCCTGGGGCGAGTACGCGAACGCCCCGAGCCGGTCGAAGTGCGCCTCTTCGAGGAACTCGAGCAGTTCCCGAAAGTCTTCGTCCGTCTCTCCGGGGAAGCCCACCAGGCAGGTGGTGCGGATCGCGAGATCGGGAATCGCGCCCCGCAGCCAGGCGAGCTTCTCCCGCAGCGTGCCCTGGCGCTCCGGCCGGCGCATCCGCTCGAGCATGCGGTCGGAGGCGTGCTGGATGGGGATGTCGAGGTACGGCACGATCCGCGGTGTCCGCGCTACGAGGTCCACGAGCCGCGGCGTGAGACCCGCCGAGTAGACGTACAGCAGCCGATACCACGGCACCGACGTTCCCGCCAGCAGCGCCTCGAGCAGTTCGGGCAACCTGGGGCGGTCGGGCCCGAGGTCCCGGCCGTAGTGACCGAGGTCCTGCGCCACGAGGTTGATCTCCTGCGCGCCCTGCGCTTCGAGCGCCTGGGCCTCGCGCACCAGACGCTCGAGCGGCTCGGAACGGTGCCTCCCGCGCATCAGGGGGATGGCGCAGAAGGCGCAGGTGTGATCGCAGCCTTCGGAGATCTTCAAGTAGCGTACGTGCGCGTCGCCACCCAGGAACTGGCGCACCCCGGGATGGCGCGCCACCGGGTCGGCGATCAACCCGCGCTCGGCGAGCGCCGGCACCAGGTGATGGAGATCGGAGAATCCCAGAAAGAGATCGACCTCCGGGATCTCCTGCTGCAGCTCCTGTTTGTATCGCTGCACCAGGCAACCGACTGCCACGACCGCCTTGACCGCAGCCGTGTGCTTCAGCTTCGCGGCCTCGAGGATCGCGTCGATCGACTCCTGCTTGGCGGCGTCGATGAAGCCGCACGTGTTCACCAGGATCACGTCGGCCTGCGGCAAGTCGGGGGTCACCACCGCCCCGTGGCCCACCAACTCCCCGACCAGCCGTTCCGAGTCAACGGTCGCCTTGTCGCAGCCGAGCGAGACGACACCGAGCTTCATCCGCGGTAGTTCCCGAACTTGAGCTCGATGCCCCAGTCCTGAGTGCGGAGGAAGGCCATCACGTCTTGCAGCTCGTCCTTGGACGGCGACTGCACGCGGATCTCGGCGCCCTGGATCGAGGCCTGGGCCTTCTTGAACTTCCGGTCCTTGATCGCCTTGACGATGGCCTTCGCCTTCTCCTGGGGAATGCCCTGGGTGAGCTTGATCTCGCAGCGTACCGTGTCGTTCGCCGCCGGCGTGACGGGTCCGATCTCCAGGTTCTTCACGGGAACGCCGCGCTTGACGAGCTTCGACTGCAATACGTCGAGCAGCGCTTTCATCTTGAAGTCGTCGTCGGCGACGAGGCTGAGCGCGGCCTTGGGGCGGTCGAACGCGACGGACGCCTTCGATCCCTTGAAGTCGTAGCGCTGCGCTACCTCTTTAGTGGCTTGATTCACCGCGTTGTCGACCTCTTGGAGGTCGGCACCGGTGGAGATGTCGAACGAGGCGAGGCCGGCCATAGGGCGGTAAATCTACCCGCCCCGGACCTAGAACAGGAAGCTTTCCAGCGCGCGGGCGCGGCTGACGTGGCGCAGCCGGGCGAGCGCTTTCTCCTTGATCTGTCTCACCCGCTCTCGCGTGATGCCGAGCAGCGAGCCGATCTCCTCGAGCGTCATCGGCTCCTGGCCTTCGAGCCCGAAGTAGAGACGCAGGATCTTGGCTTCGCGTTCCTTGAGCATGCCCAGCACCTTCTCGATCGACTCGCTGAGCGCACGCTCGAAGATCTCGTCGTCGGGACCCGGGTTCTGGGTATCCGGAAGGTAGTCGAGGAGCTTGTTGTCCTCACCCGGAGTGAGGGGCGCGTCGAGGGAGAGGTGGGCCTGGGAAATGGAGAGCGTCTTCGCCACCTCCTCCTCGGAGATGTCCATGCCTTCGGCGATCTCCTCGACGGTCGGCTCGCGGCCCAGCTCCTGCAGCAGCGCCGAGGAGCGCTTGCCGATGCGGTGCAGCGTGCCCGCCCGGTTCAGCGGGACGCGCACGATGCGCGATTGCTCGGCCAGCGCCTGCAGGATGGCCTGGCGGATCCACCAGACTGCGTATGAGATGAACTTGATGCCCTTGGTCTCGTCGAACTTGTGGGCGGCCCGGATCAGGCCGAGGTTCCCCTCGTTGATCAGGTCCGAGAGCGACACGCCCTGGTTCTGGTACTTCTTGGCCACGGAGACGACGAATCGGAGGTTCGAGCGGACCAACTTGTCCAGCGCCTCCTCATCGTTCAGCTTGATGCGCTGCGCGAGGGTGACCTCCTCCTCCCGGGTGATCAAGGGATACTGGCTGATCTCCCGCAAATACTGATCGAGCGATCCCTCGTCGAACGAAGCGCGTTTCGCCGTATTGAGTTGCATGGCCTAGTCACCCCTCCAGGCGTGGACGACGCCGCACGATGCCTACCGGATGATCGACCCGAGCCGGTGCCAGCGAATATCGGTCAGCCAGGGGAGCGCGTCGTGCGCCTCCCGGTCGTAGCTGAAGTACACGACGAGCGGCCGTCCCTTGACCGCCGCCGCGTCCACGAAGCCCCAATACCGGGAGTCCGCAGAGTTGTCGCGGTTGTCGCCCAGGACGAAGTACTTCCCGGCGGGCACCGCGAGCGGGCCCCAGGTATCGCGGGTGGGGTGATAGGTGCGGGCGGCTGGGGAGCCGCCGGAGAGGTAGTCGCGCTGCCAGTTGAACTCGGGATCGTAGATGTCGTGACCGGGGTCGACCCGCTGCACGTATGGCTCGTGCAACGCGCGGCCGTTCACACGCACGTGCCCGCCGCGCATTTCCACCGTGTCCCCCGGGACCCCGATCACCCGCTTGACGTAGTTCAACTCGGGGTTCTTCGGGTAGGCGAACACGATGACGTCGCCCCGGCGCGGCGATTCGAATCCGGGGAGGCGGGCCCTGGTGCCGGGGATCTGGGCGCCGTAGACCGCCTTGTTCACGAACAGGAAATCCCCCGCGAGTAGCGTGCGCTCCATGCTGCCGGAGGGGATCTGGAACGCTTCGATGAGGAAAGTGCGGATGATGAGAAAGAGGACCAGCGCCATGCCGAGCGAGCGCATCCAGTTGTCGAACCAGCGCGCAAGCCGAGAGCGACTCGGCTCGGGGGGGGCGAAGGGGGTGGCGACGCCGTGCGCGCCAGTACCCGCCCGAGGGGCCCCCAAGTAATGCATGTCTTTTACTTTAGTGAGGCCGCCTGTCCGGCGCAACAGTCACCGCCCAGCCGCGCGCCGCTCCCCAACGACGCACCCGGTCCCGGAAATCGTCGGGAGGGTCTTCATGCAACACCCGGGCCGCGAGGCACGCGGCATCGCCCTCGCGCTCGACGCGCACCCACGTCACGCGCACGTCGTTGAGCGCAGCGAGCGCCGACCGGTCGAGCGGCGAGCCGCCCGACGCGAGCACGATCACCAGCGATGTGTGGTCCACCGGACGCACCATAGTGCGTCCGGCGTGAGCCGCGTCACCATCCTATTGCAGGGCGGCCCGATTTTACGCCTCGGTATCGATCTGCGCACGCTGCAGCTTCCCGGAGAAGTCCACGTAGATCACCTTCGTCTCCGAGTAGAAGTCGTAGACCTCCCAGCCACCTTCCCGGTGACCGTTGCCGGTCTGCTTCACGCCCCCGAACGGAAGGTGCGCCTCGGCGCCGATGGTCGGCGCGTTCACGTAGGTGATGCCGCTGTCCAGCTCGCCCATCGCCCGGAACGCGCCGTTCACGTCGCGCGTGTAGAGGGAGCTCGAGAGCCCGTACCGCACGTCGTTGTTCACGCGAATCGCTTCGTCGAGCGAGTCCACCTTGATCACCGAGAGCACGGGGCCGAAGATCTCCTCCTGCTCCACCCGCATCCCGGGCTTGACGCCCGCCAGCACCGTGGGCCGGTAGAACCAGCCGCGCTCGAGCCCTTTGCCCGTGGCCCGCTCTCCCCCCGTGAGGACGCGCGCCCCCTCCTCCCGAGCCACGCCCACATAGTAGTCGACCTTCTTGCGGGCGTCTTCGTGGATCAGCGGTCCGACCTCCGTCTTGGCGTCGAGCCCCGGCCCGAGCCGCAGCGCCTCCGCGCGCTCGCATACCATTTTGACGAGCCGATCGTGCACCTGCTCGTGCACCACCAGCCGGCTGGTCGCCGTGCAGCGCTGGCCGGTCGTCCCGAACGCGCCCCACAGCACGCCGTCGAGCGCCAGATCCAAATCGGCGTCGTCCATCACGATCATGGCGTTCTTGCCGCCCATCTCGAGCGACAGCCGCTTGTGCATCCGGCCGCACGTCGCGCCGATCACCGACCCCGTCTCGGTGGACCCGGTGAACGAGATCACCGGAACGTCGGGATGCTCCACCATCGCCTTGCCGACCAGCGACCCCTCCCCGTGCACCAGCTGCACCGCCTCGGGCGGCAGCCCCGCCTCGAGCAGGATCTCCACGAGCAAGTGCGCCGTGTGGGGCACGTCTTCCGCGGGCTTGAAGATCACCGCGTTCCCGCACAACAGCGCGGGGAACATCTTCCACGTCGGAATCGCGAGCGGGAAGTTGAACGGCGTGATCAATCCCGCCACGCCCAC
Organism: Gemmatimonadota bacterium; assembly: GCA_016880225.1. Lineage (GTDB taxonomy): Bacteria > Gemmatimonadota > Gemmatimonadetes > Gemmatimonadales > GWC2-71-9 > AG41. Next base: position 8,127 of record JAEHDT010000054.1, read on the forward strand.
CGGCCGGCGGAAGCTCATCGCCCACTTGTTGCGCAGCTCGGAGGGAACGGTGCGTCCGAACAGGCGGCGGCCCTCGGTGTGGGCGTAATGGGCGGTATCGATCCCCTCCTGGACGTCGCCACGCGTCTCGGCCAGAACCTTCCCCATCTCCCGCGTCATGGCGCGCGCGATCTCTTCCTTGCGGCGGACGAGCAGGTCGCCGACGCGGTGCAGGACCTCGCCCCGCGCCGGCGCCGGGGTCCGCGACCAGACGGCGAACCCCCGCTGCGCGGACGCGACGGCCCGTGCCAGGTCTTCGGGGCCGGAGCGCGGGAAGCAGCCGATCACCTCGTCCCACGCGGCGGGGTTACGGTTCTCGAAGTACGCGCCGGTCGACGGTGGCACCCACTCGCCGGCGATGAAGTTCTTGAAGGTCTCAGTCATCGGTCATCGATCATCGGTGAGGAGGAGGAGTGACGTCGGGGCACATCCAACCCGCGCTCGCCTTCGCGCCGACGCGCGGCAGCACTTCGCGCGTGAGCAGCAGCGTCCCCCAGACGATCAGCACCTGGGCGATCACGTGGGCGACGCCGAGGCGCCGCTTCCACGACGAGATACTGGACCACAACCCGGCGATGATCACCGTCGTGACGCCGGCGAGGTAGAACATGAGGCGCAGGCCGCAGCCGTGCGTGTAGGGCCACACGCCGGGCGCCACGCCGACGCCGACGAGCACGCCGAGGGCGACGCGCGCCCAGGTGCCGAGCCACTGGCCACCCGAGGCGCGCGCGTCGAAGACTGCGCTGCCGCCCGTTCCCGCGACGGTGGGCCGTCGCTCCGTTGGCTCGCCGCCGCTCCGGCCGAGCGTCGGGTCGGCGTTGGGCAACCGCTTGAGCAGCCGGTCCACCTCGGCCATCTCTTTGTCCCAGTCGCGTTCCTTCTCGGATCCCGCCACTACGCCTCCCGCGCCAGCCCGTAGCGCTCGATTTTCTTGTAGAGGTTCGAGCGCGGCATCTCCAATGTGCGCGCGGTCTCGGACACATTCCAGTCGTGCTCTTTGAGCTTGGCGAGGATGTACGTGCGCTCCGCCACCTGCTTGAACTCCTCGAACGTGGCGGTGCGCAGCCACGGCGCGCCCGCGAGATCGGCGGTCCCTGCAGCCCGGGCTCCGGCATCCGAGGCCACGCCCACGATCCGCTCCACGTCGTCGGCCGTCACCGTCGGACCGGGCGCCAGAATGAACAGGCGCTCGATCGCGTTCCGGAGCTCGCGGACGTTGCCCGGCCAGTCGCGCGCGCCGAGCCGCTGCACCGCCTCCGGGTCGAACCGCTTGGCCGGGGGCCCGCCGCTGCGGCCCGCCTGGCGGGCGAAGTACTCGACCAGCTGGGGAATGTCGGCGCGGCGCGCGCGCAACGGCGGCACCTCGATCGGCACGACGTCGAGCCGGTACAGCAGGTCCTCGCGAAACCGCCCCGCGGCGATCTCCGCCTTGAGATCCTTGTTGGTCGCTGCCACCACGCGTACGTCCACCTCGAGCGGCTTCCCCGACCCGACGCGGGAGATCACGCCCTCTTCGAGCGCGCGCAGGACCTTGGCCTGCGCCGACAGGCTCATGTCCCCGATCTCGTCCAGGAACAGCGTGCCGCCGTCGGCCAGCTCGAACTTCCCGGCGCGGTCCGCGAACGCCCCCGTGAAGCTTCCCTTCACGTGCCCGAACAGCTCGCTCTCGATCAGCTCGGTCGGAATCGCCGCGCAATTCACCTCCACAAACGGCCCCCGTGCGCGGGGGGAGAGCGAGTGGATGGCCCGGGCGACGAGTTCCTTCCCCGTGCCGTTCTCTCCGGTGATGAGCACGCGGGCGGCGGTGGGAGCCACCTTCTCGATGCGCTCGATCATCTGCTTCACGCCCCGGCTCGAGCCGACGATCTCGTACTGCGCGTGCACCTCGGCCTTGAGCCGGATGTTCTCGCTCGCCAGGTCCACGTGCTGCAAGGCGTTGCGCAGCGTCAGCAGGATGCGGTCCGTATCGAGGGGCTTTTCGAGAAAGTCGTACGCACCGAGCTGCGTCGCTTCGACGGCGGTCTGGATCGAGCCGTGGCCGGAGATCATCACGACCTGCGCGTGCGGGTCGAACTCGCGCAGCTTGCGCAGCGTCTCGAGGCCGTCCATCCCCTGCATCTTCACGTCGAGCAGCACCAAGTGGGGCCGGAACTCGGGGTATCGCTGCAGCGCCTCCCCACCCGACGCGCATGCCTGCACCTCGATGTCCTCGTACTCAAGGAGCTGCTGCAGCGCCTCGCGGATGCCCTTCTCGTCGTCGACGACCAGGACCCGGCGGCTCACGACCCGCTCCGCCGGTGCCGGTACAGCACCACTCCGGTAGGATGGATGGCCACCTCTACGAAGGCGGGGGAGACGCGCAACAGCACGGCGCCGCTCGAGTCCGCTCCCGCCACGCGCTGCGCCAGCTGCTTCACGAGCGGCCCGGGAAAGGGGAAGCCCCGCAGCGACAGCTCCTGGACCGTGAAGCGCGCCGTTCCCGGTGGGCCGATGCGGAGCGGCCCGGCGATCCGCAACGGCTCCATCGGATTGAGCATGCCCGCGAGCGGCCCGATGGCGTCCGGCGGGATGACGCGCGTGTCGAGCCGGCAGTACACTGCGACCGTCCCCTCGAGCAGCTCGACGCGCAGCGAGTCGAAGCTCTTGCGCACCGACCAGTCTATCCCGCTGCCGATCATCGAGGCGATTTCGTTGGGAGACAGCACCACGGAGTCCGGTCCGGCAGGCGTCTTGAGTCGGTCGACCTTGGTCTGGCTGGACGACAGCGCCTTGGGTGTGGGCGCCCCGACCGCCGTGTCTGCGACCGGGGGCAGCGCCGTGCGCCGGGGTCCCAGCCAGCGGGACGCGGCGTGCAGGAGCGGCTCGCGGAACCACCACGCGGTGAGCGCCGCCACGAGGGCGACGGCGAGAAGCGCGAGCCGGAAGAGGCCCTTAAGGCAGCCGTTCACTGTGTCTCACGTGGTACACCGCACCTCCCGATTGGAGCGCGCTCTGCATCAGATCGATCGCGCCGACGAGCACCGGCGCGGTGAACTCGAGCCGCCCAAGCAGCGCCTCGAGCCCGGCAAAGTCGCGCGGCCGCGCCGTGCGGGTGGTGCGTCCCAGCGTGACATGGGGGCGGAACGCCCGCGCCTCGGTCGGAAAGCCGAGCGGCGCGAACTCCTGCTCCACCCGATGCTGCAGGATCTCGAGGGCGGGCTCGGGCGCGATGCCCGTCCAGATCACCCGCGGGCGATGAAGGTCGGGGAAGACGCCGAACCCCTCGAGCACGAGCGGGAGCGCGCGGGCCCCGGCCGCCGCACGGCCGAGCGCCGCCACGAGCTCGGGCTCTCGCGCGTCCTCGACCTCGCCCAGGAATTTGAGCGTCACGTGGATGCCGTCGCCACGGGCCCATTTCACCGGAAAGCCCGCCTCCCGGAGCGGCGCCGCCGCGGTCCACAGCCCTTCCCGCACCGGCGGGGGCAGGTTCAGGGCGACGAACAACCTCACGCTTGCTCAGCGCGCCCGGCGAGCAGGCTGCCGCGCCGGTAGCCGCGGGGATCGACTTCGACCACGGCGAAGCCCAGATCGCCGAGGCGGTCCCGCACCGCCGGAAGGCGTTCCGTCAGCCACGCGATCCAGCGCGGCTCGACTTCGATCGAGGCGCGATCACCGTGGTGGCGGACGCGCACGTCGCCGGTCACGCCCCGGGCCCGGAGGTACGCTTCCGCCTGTTCCACCTGCGCCAGGCGCTGCGTCGTGATCGGGATGCCGTAGGCAACGCGACTCGACAGACACGGCGCCGCCGGCGCGTCCCACACCGGCAACCCGAGCTCGCGTGCACCCTGCCGCACGTGGGCCTTTGTGAGCCCCACCTCGGCGAGCGGTGAGCGGACGCCCGCCGCCCGGCCGGCGGCGTATCCAGGCCGATGCTCCCGAAGGTCGTCCGCATTGGTCCCATCGCACACCACGGCCAGCCCGCGGGCGCGCGCCTCGGGGAGGAGCCGGCGCCACAGCTCCGTCTTGCAGAAGAAGCAGCGGTTGGTGGGATTGGCGAGGTAGTCGGGGTCGTCGAGCTCGCGCGTTTCCAGCTCGACGACCGGCACGTCGAACTGGTCCGCGACCGCGCGTGCCGCGGCCCATTGCGCCGCCGGGTAGGAGGCGCTGCGGCCCGCGGCGGCCACCAGCCGCTCACGCCCCAGCTCTTGACGCAGCACCACCGCCAGCAGGGCGGAATCGACTCCCCCAGAGTAGCCGACGAGGGCGGAGGGAAAGGTGCGCACCAGCGCACGCAACTCGGGCAGGGCGCTCGACACGGCGGAATAGTAACGGCTTACGGTGTCACCATCAAAGGACATTTCCCTCGCAAGAACCGGATAGATCGTAGGCCAGGAACATATTAGCCTTATGATAAGTTCAGGAACCAGTACGAGGATCTTACGACTAGTAGGTTCCACCCCAACCTGGGCTCCGAAATGGCGCACAAGACCGAGTTGGACGCCGTGGACCGCAAGATTCTGCGGCTCCTGGCGACCGATGGGCGCTCGAGCTACCAAGCGGTCGCCGACGAGGTCGGGCTGTCGCGCCCCGCGGTGATGGAGCGGGTGAAGCGCCTGGAAGAGGCCGGCTACATCACCGGCTACGGCGCGCGCGTCGACCGCGTGAAGGCGGGCTTTCCCGTGACGGCGTTCGTCGCCGTGCGGTACGGCAACTCCGGCTACGTCGGCGATGAGCCGCGGATGCGGGAGATGGAGAAGCATCCGGGCGTGCTCGAATGCCATCACGTGGCGGGAGACGACTGCTACATCCTAAAGGTGGCGGCCCCGGATCTGGAGCGCCTGCAGGATCTGCTGCGCGATCTGCACGGGCCGGCGCCCACCAGCCAGATGAGCACGCGCACCACGATCGTGCTCGGGACCGTGTTCGAGAAACCGGGGTTCGTTCCCATGGAGCTCGACTGATGGCGGGGCTACGCGGCAAGGCGCTCATCGCCTATCTCGTGGTCTGCGTGTTCTGGGGCTCGACTTACCTCGCGATCCGTGTGGGCGTCGGGGTGCTGCCGCCCTTCCTCTTCGCCGGCCTGCGCTTCCTCACGGCGGGCGTGCTGCTGCTCGCCGCGGCGCTCGCGCTCGGCGACACTCTGCCGCGCCGGGCGATCGACTGGCGCACACAGGCGATCGTCGGCGTGCTGCTGCTCGCGGGGGGCAACGCGTTCGTCGTGTGGGCCGAGCAGTACGTCACGTCGGGCGTCGCCAGCATCTTCGTCGTAACGGTGGCGCTGTGGATGGCCTTCTTCGACGCGATCATCCCCGGCGGCTCGGGCGACTTGAACTGGCGCGTCGTGGCCGGCCTGCTGCTTGGCTTCCTCGGCACCGCGCTGCTCGTGGGGGCGAGCCCGGCGGAGATCCTGCGAGCCGACCTGCGCGGGCCGATCGCCCTCACATGTGCCAGCGCGTCGTGGTCGCTCGGCTCGGTGTACGGCAAGCGGCACCGGACGGAGACGAGTCCGTACGTCGGGGCGGCCTTGCAGATGATCGCCGGCGGCGCAGTGGTCGCACTGATCGGGACCGCGCTGGGCGAGTGGAACCGGTGGCACCTGACCCCGAAAGGCGTGGGCGCGATCGCGTACCTCGTCGTGTTCGGCTCGATCCTGGGCTACAGTGCCTACACCTACGCGCTGCGGCACGCCTCGCCGACGATCGTGGGCACCTACGCGTACGTGAATCCAGTGATCGCGGTGCTGCTCGGCTGGCTGATCCTCTCCGAGCCCGTGACGGCGCGGACATTCGTCGCGATGGCATTGATCGTCGGTGCCGTCGTATGGATCCAGTTTTCCCACAAGTTGGCGGTCAGGCGGGCGGGCGGACAGGCGGACCGAACGCCCGTGGAAGCTGTCCGCCACGCCGCCTCATGAGGAGTGCCCCATGGACAGCGTGAATCTCGCGGCGAAGTTCCGGCTGTTCGACGAGCCCTGGAAGCCCAAGATCGTGGGCGAGCTGAACGACAGCTACGTCAAGGTCGTGAAGCTGCGGGGCGAGTTCGTGTGGCACCACCACGACGCGGAGGACGAGCTCTTCCTGGTGGTGAAGGGCCGCCTGCTGCTCAAGTTCCGCGATCGCGACGTGTGGGTCGAGCCCGGCGAGTTCGTGATCGTGCCGCGCGGCGTGGAGCACCTGCCGATCGCGCCCGAGGAGGCGCACGTGGTGCTGCTCGAACCCAAGTCCACCCTCAACACGGGGAACGTTCGCAATGAGCGCACGGTCGCGGAGCTCGAGCGGATCTAGACGCCCCCTGATCGCCCGACACTGGCATGGGGCCGTCCCCAGTGCCAAGGCCGATGCCTACGCAGCGTATTTGCGCCGGACGGGCGTGCAGGACTGCCGTGCCACGCCCGGGAACCACGGCGTCGAGGTGCTGCGGCGCACCGTGGGCAGCGAGACCCACTTTGTGTTCATCTCGTTCTGGGATTCGATGGATGCGATCCGCGCGTTCGCGGGAGACGACGTCGAGCGCGCGCGCTACTACACCGAGGACCGGGACTACCTCCTCGAGCTCGAGCCCACCGTCACACACTACGAGGTGCTGGAGCAGTAAGCGGCGTCAGTCGTCCACCGGCGGCCGGTCGGGCGCGGGCGACCTCGACGGCGGCGCCCGTAGCGCAGGCTTCCCTTCCTCGGTGTACTTGAACCCCCGCGTCGTGTGGTACGCGAGGTCGATGTCCGGGGCGACGGCGAACTCGGTGAGGATGTCCTCCCAGATCGCGTGCTCGGTGCCGCGCCGCTTGCGGGGCTCGATCAGGTAGCGGATCGTGAGCTGCACGCCGTAGTCCACCACATTGGTGTACACGATCGGCGTCAGCTTACGGTAGTTGATGAGGTACTGCTGGGACGCGGCGAGCAGCTCCTGCTCCGCCTGGGCCGTGAGGTGCTCGGCGTGCTTGACGGCGACCTTCCCGAGGATCTGCTTCGCCTTTCTCCAGTCGCTCTCGAACGTCACCACCACCGGCACCTCGTTCCAGATGTAGCGGAATCCCTTGTTGTAGTTGGCGACGGGATCGGTGAACACTCTCCCGTTCGGGATGTGAATGATCCGTCCGCTCGACTGGTCCGCCTGCACCCACCCGCCGATCTCGTTGAGCGTGAACTGGAACACGCCCAGATCGATGACGTCCCCGGCGTGAGGGCCGATCTGCACGCGGTCTCCGACTTCGAAGGGGCGGCGCCAGATGATGAACGCCCATCCAGCGAGGTTCGACACGGGCTCCTTGAGTGCGATCGCGAGACCGGCCGAGAGGAGCCCGAAGAAGGTCGCCAACGCCTGCACGCCGGCGAACCACATCCGGCCCACGATCACGATCCCCACCGCCATCAGGACATACGTCAGGCCCTTGCGCCAGCGGTACCGGCTCCACGGGTCCCGCACCTTCCGGTACACGAAGGCGAGCGCGATCCGCTGGATCAGCCACAGTCCGACGACCGTGCCGATGGTGGCGAGCAGCCGAGTTTCGAGCTCGGGGTTCAGGCCGAGGTGGGTCTGGAGCCAGTCGAGCATGTGGGGTGTGGTGAAGCTAGGGCGCGGCCTGGTCACGCGCCAGACAGTGTGGTGTAGATTATCGGGTGATGCGCGCTCCCTACGCTCCGCTCGCGCTCGCGGTCATCGCCGCCGCGGCCTGTCACCATGGCGCCGTCGCGCCGGTCAATCCCCAGGCCGAAGTCGCCGTCAACGTGGACAATCAGAACTTCCTCGACATGAACGTGTTCCTCGTCCGGGGCGGCCAGCGCATCCGCCTCGGCACGGTGCCGGGGCTGTCCACGCGGATTCTGATGGTGCGGCCCGATTGGATCGGCTACGGTACGGAGGTACAGTTCGAGGTGCATCCGATCGGCGGCCGCGCGAATCCCATCACCGAGACGATCTCGGTTCGGCCGGGCGACGTGATCCACCTGACGATCCCGCCCAACTAGCCATCTTGCCGGCGAGCTCTTTCACGAGCTTCGCGCAGACGCTCGCCGTCACCCCCGTAGCATCCTGGGCCGGATTGAACTCGACGACGTCGGCCCCGACGATCGGTACGCTCAGGACGTGCAGCACCGTCAGCACCTCGCGCACCGTGAGGCCCCCTGGCTCGCGATGCCCGACCCCGGGCGCGAACGCCGGATCGAACCCGTCGACGTCGATCGAGACATAGACTGGGTGCCGCACCGCCGGGCGCCGCCCGGACATCCAGGCGTCCATGTCGATCACTTCTACTCCGTAGCGCTCGGCCTGCGCGCGTTGCACGGCGGTCGTCGCGCGGATCCCCACCTGCACGAGCTGGTCGGCGAGCCCCTCTTCCATGACGCGCGCGAACGGACAGGCGTGCGAGTAGCGATCGCCCGCGAACTCGGGGTAGAGGTCGGGATGCGCGTCGAAGTGGAGCACACTGAGCCGCGGGTGGAACCACCGCACCGCCCGGATGACCGGGTAGGTGATGGAGTGATCGCCGCCGAGCAGGATCGGCCGCGCCCCCGACTCGAGCAGCGTACGCACCGACTCTTCGATCTTGGCCCGCGCCTCCGCGGGGGATGCGCCGAGGGGAACGTCCCCCGCGTCAGCCAGCGCGCCTTCCGCGTCGAGATCTACGGCGGTTTCCGTCCAGGAGTTGCCGGCGGGCGAGTGCAGCGCCTGCCGGATCAGCGGCGGCGCGCCCGCCGTACCGCGGAGAAAGGAAGAGCTGGCGTCGTAGGGCAGGCCGAGCAGCGTGGGGGTGCCGTCGATCGAGCGGGGCATGGCGGGCGCGCGGTGAGGACGGCGGAAGATACTACGAAGAGCCGCCCTTGCGGCGCGTCGGAGCCGGGGGCAAGATGGAAGCGGGGCCCATGCGCCGCGACGGTTTCACCCTCATCGAGCTGCTCATCGTGATGGCGATCATCGGCTTGCTCGCCACGATCGCCCTTCCGAAGCTCACGAACACAAAGCAGCGGGCCCAGCTCGCCGCGATGAAATCGGACCTGCGCAACCTGGTGACGCTCGAAGAGAACTTCTTCGCCGAGAGCCTGAAGTACACCACGAATCTGGGCGGCGCCTACACGACGTCGGCAGGCAACGATCCCCCCACGATCACGCTGACCCGAGACGGCTGGACGGCCTCGATCACGAGCCCCGCGTCCCCGCAGAAGTGCGCCGTGTTCATCGGATCGACCCCGCTCGCGCCCGCGACGAGCGAGGGTACGCCGACTTGCGGAACGACGAGCACGACGACTCCGCTGCCGTAGGCGGCCTTACGAGAGCCCGCGCCGGTCCAGGCTGCGATATTGAATCGCCTCGCTGACGTGCTTGGGCTGGAGGTCAGCGGCCCCGGCAAGGTCGGCGATCGTGCGGGCGATCTTCAAGATCCGGTGATAGGCCCGCGCCGACAGCGCGAGCCGCGTGATGGCGGTGCGTAACAATGCGTCCGCTCCCTCCGTGACCCGGCAGAACGTGCGGATGTCCCGCGCCGTCATGTGGGCGTTAGCGTACACGCCGGGGCGGTGCGCGAAGCGGTCGCGCTGCAGCGTCCGCGCCCGGTCCACCCGCTCCCGGATCGCCTCGCTCGGCTCCCCGCCGCCCTGGTCGGCGAGCGCCCGGTACTTCACCGCCGGGACCTCGAGGTGGATGTCGATGCGGTCGAGCAGCGGTCCCGACACGCGCGCGAGATAACGCTCCACGCCGAGCGGACCGCAGACACAATTATGCTGTGGGTCGCCGAAGTAGCCGCAGGGACAGGGGTTCATCGCCGCGGCGAGCATGAAGCGGGCCGGATACGTGAGGCTCATGGCCGCCCGCGCGATGGTCACGACGCCGTCCTCCATCGGCTGGCGCAACACCTCAAGCACGTTCTTGCGGAACTCGGGCAGCTCGTCGAGGAACAGCACCCCGCCGTGCGCCAGGCTCACCTCGCCGGGGCGCGGATACGAGCCCCCGCCGATCAGCCCCGCGTCCGAGATGGTGTGGTGAGGCGCGCGGAACGGCCGGCGCGCCACGAGCGACTCGCCCAACGGCAGCACGCCCGCGACGGAGTGGATCTTCGTCGTCTCGAGCGCCTCGTCGAGACTCATTTTCGGCAGCACCGTGGGCAGGCGCCGGGCGAGCATCGTCTTGCCGCTCCCCGGCGGGCCGATCATCAAGATGTTGTGCCCCCCCGCTGCCGCCACTTCGAGCGCGCGCTTGGCGTGCGCCTGCCCTTTCACCTCCGCGAAGTCGACGTCGTCCTTGGCCCGCTCGGCCAGCAGTCCGGCGAGATCGACGTCCGCCTCGGGCAGCTGCCCCCGGCCGTCGAGGAAGTCAGCCAGCTCGGCGAGGTTGCCCGCGCCCAGCACCCGCACGCCGGAGACGACGCCCGCCTCGGGCAGGTTCTCACGTGGCAGGACGAGCGCCTCGAGCGCGGCCGCGCGCGCGGCGAGCGCCACCGGCAGCGCCCCCC
>JAEHDT010000302.1 GCA_016880225.1 Gemmatimonadota bacterium
GCGCCGCACCGTCGCCTCCACCCGCATAGCCCGGACGCCACGCCGCGCCGTCGCCGTGACGGCGGCCCAGAACTCGGGGGCGATGCGCGCGAACTCGGGCATGATCGGCCGCCCGCGCCATTGCCGCTCCTTGAAGCCGAGGATCTGCTCGGCCGCCGGATTACAGTAGAGGAGGTGGCCCCCCTGGTCCACCGTGACGACCCCGGTCGGGATGTTGCGGAGCACGTCCGCCGCCTCGAGCCGGGCCTGCCGCAGCTCCCCAGCCAGCGCCTCGCGCTCCGCTCCCATGACGGACACCCGGCTCGCGAAGTACGCCGTCACCGCCGCCACCGCGACGAACACCAGCAGCTGCAGGGCGATTTGGGCCGTCATCGGCGTGCGGTGCCCGAACAGTATGTCGGCGGAGTACACGAGCCCCACGAGCGCAGTGATCAGCGCCGTGCTGGCAGGGGGCATCAGCACGGCCGTCACGGCGATCAGCGGCACGTACAACGGGGTCAGATCACTCTGCGGGCCGCCGGTGATGTGCACCACCGTGGTGACGAGCGCCACGTCGAACAGCGCCTGGACGTAGCGAAACGTGAGCCCCGTCGTGCGGCGCAGGATGTGCGTGTACCAGTAGGACGCGCCCGTCATCACGACGGTCGCCACCATGACGAACGACGTCACCAGCAGGTCGAGCGGCTCGGCGACCGCGAACTTGAGAACCGCGGCAACGTAGATGGCGGCCGCCACGCACAGCCGGCCCACGTACACCGACCGCAACAGACTCTGGGGCGTGGGGATGGCCGATCCCCGCGAGCCCCCGCCGAGCCAGGTCACATCGCCCTCCTTGCGACCGACTTCATAACTGCAGTTGTGGCATTATGTTGCGACCACGATTGCACGCCGCCGCTATGGAGAACGGGGCTAAGTATTGGGATCGCTGTGGCAAAGTGCAATAGCAAAGGCGCCGGGAACGCTGTCCCGGCGCCTCTGGCGCTGGCCCGCTTACCCCTGGACTCAGTACCGAATCGCCCGGGCCCCCCATTGCACGGCTTGCGCCTCACGAGCAGCGAGCGCCGCCACCCGCTCGCTCACCTCCCGCGGCGTACCCGACACATCGAGCCGCTTGAGCGCCGCCGCGACCGCTTCGCGCGCCACGGGCTTGTCTGTGGCGACCGCCAGGAGGTACCGATCGAAAGTGGCGCCCGGCATCGGAGCCGGTCGTGCGAATCCCGGCACGGAGCAGGTCAGGATGGGCGGCGACGTCGACGGCGTCGCGAACGTGATGACGTCGGTCTTCTGCTCCTCGCCGCCCGGCCCGACGGACATCCGCGTCGTCTCCTGCATGAAGTCAGCGACGGCGCACGCCGCGGCGACATCGGGATACGCCCCGCCCGCGATGGCGGGGCCGGTCCGCCGCGCTTCGGGCGCCGCAGTGAGCAGCACATGGGTACCCGCCGCGAAGAAGGAGTCGGGCGTGATGAGTGCGAGAAGATCGGCGCCGTGATTGGGGGCGACCACGAACAGGGTCACGAAGGCCGGCTGTGACAAGTTGACGGTGATCGTCGGCGGCTGCTTCCACTCCTCCCGGACCTGGACGCCAGGGCCCAGAGCCGGAGCGGGACCGAGGTCGGCAACGCTGCTCGGGGGCGCGCACCCGTGGGCAAGGGAGCCGAGACCTAACATCGTGAGGGCGACCACTTGAAAGGAGCGCATCGGACACCTCCACCAGCGAGAGTCTGCACACCCTTCATACGCCGTGAACCGCGCCGGCGTTCGCCCGCCGCTGGTTCCGGCGCGGCGAGTTCGCTATTGTAGAGAATGCGGTTCGTATTTCGCCTAACGGCGGGGCTGTTCGCGCTGACGCTCGCAGCTTCCGGGTTGAGCTCCGGCCAGGCGGCCCTCACGCCGGCCGATTCCGCCATCCTCGCCTCGCAACCCCTCAAGCGCCTGGTCCTGACGCCGTCGTTGCTGCGGCGCGTCAGTCTGCTCGCGGCCGGCTTGGATCGGGAGGTGGTGCTGTGCTTTCAGGGCGCGGTGGCGGGAGACACCGCAGTGGTCGAGGACTTCAGGATGCCGGACCTCGTGAGCTCGGCGGTCGATCGCGTGCAGCCCGTGCCGTGCCCGCCCGGCACGCTCGCCGTGTGGCACAACCACCCGTGGACGGGGCCCGATTCGAGCTTCGGCGTGAAAACGCCGGAGGATCTCTGCTCGCTCAGCCAGCCGGACCTGCTCACGGTGACGGCAGACTCGATTCCGTTCGCCGTGGTGAGCGTGGGCCGCACTCCCGGCCCGATCCTGTGCTGGTGGCGGCGGGTGCAGGCGGTGGTGAACCGCCACGTGAAGTTCCTGCCCCGCTTCCCGCGCCAATGGGTCCAGCTGCCGACTCTCGCGGGCGCCCCGGACCCCACCGCAAAGCCACCCGCACCCTCAGTCCCCTAGCGGCCGACCGTCGTCAGTCGGGCATCATTCGGGGGGCTGGACGATGATCTTGCCCCGGGCATTGACACACGTCAGGCGGGTGCGACCGGCCGACCGGAGCCGCTCGGGCACGCGGTGCGCGCGCAGTGCCGCGATGATGTCGGTGGACGCGTGCTGCCCGAGCACTTCCTGCGTGATCAACAGGACCGACGACGCTCCCGCGGACCCTACCCGGAAGGTGTATACCGGGCTCGTACCCTCCCGGCGCATGTCCACCGTCACGGGTTGGACCTGCTCACCAACCCACCCCAGAACCTCGCGGACGGTCCGGTCCGCGTTGGGCGCGCCCGCCTGACCCTGGGCCCGCGCCTCTTCCAGCGCCGCCCAGCGGCCCGCGAACCGCGCGATGGCGTCCTGAATCGTGTCGTCGAGCGACAGCCCGAACGGCATCGGGTCGTACGCTTCGAAGAACTCGCTCACGATACCGAGCGTGAGCGGCAGCAGCTCCTCCATGCGCCGGCTCACCGCGCCCCACACTTCCCGGTCCTCGGCGACGAGGCGGCCCAGCACATGCAGGCCGTACGTCAGGTGGCGGCCCTCGTCGGCCTGCGCGCGGGCCAGACCGTCGCGGAACCCCGGCATCCGGTCGCCGGCGGTGAGGGCGCTGCTGAACGCATGGTATCCGGCGTCGCCCAGCACTCCCTCGCCGACCAGGCTGTACGTGACGAGGGCTTCCGCCTGGGCGGCGGGCGTGGGGTCGGTGAGGAGCCGCTGCATCGCCGCGGGCAGCTGCTCGGCGAACAGACGGCGGAAGCTCGGCGTCTGGTAGCGCTGCAGGTCGCCCGACTGGCGGCAGACTTCATCGAGCACGCGCCGGAAGAACTCGGTGTGCTTCGCCTCTTCCGCGAGGAAGCTGGTGAGGAACAGCATCTCCTCCAGGCGGTCCTCGCGTGCCACCGACAGGACGAGAGGCATGAGGTCGCGGGTCATGCTCTCTTCCGCCGCCTGGAACAGCACGGTGAGGCGGAGCAGCACGTCCCGCTCCGCCACCGTGAATCGCGCCCAATCCTCGACGTCCCGTCGCAGATCGAGACTGCGCGGATCCCATGCGCCAAGCCGCTTGGACTCGTGATACAGTCGCATCGGGAGGGAGTCGTGGCGCAACACGCCGGTGCGCGCGGGCGCGGGCTCGCGCCGCTCAGGGGCCGTCATTGCTCCGAATGTAGCGGCCCTCCGCCCGCGAGCCAGCCCCTCGCGCGCCGCGCCACCGGCCGCCATTCTTACCGGTCCTTCTTCCGACCAGGCTCCGTCGTTCATGATCCGCGCTCGCACGGCTCTCGCGCTGCTCACGCTGGCGGCCGGCACGGCCACGGCCCGCGCCCAGCAGGTCGACACGACCCTCTGGGCACGCCTACGGTTCCGCTTCATCGGCCCGGAGGGGAATCGCGCCACCGCCGTGGCCGGTGAACCCGGCAACCGCCTCGTCGCCTACGTAGGCGCCGCGTCCGGCGGGATCTGGAAGACCGAGGACGGTGGGGTGCACTGGCGGGCGGTGTTCGACAGCGAGCCGTCGCAGGCGATCGGCGCACTCGCCGTGGCTCCGGCGGCCCACAACGTCGTGTGGGCCGGCACGGGCGAGACGTTCTTCATCCGGTCGACCACCGCGCTCGGCGACGGCGTGTACCGCTCCACCGACGGCGGCCGCAGCTGGCGCCGCATGGGGCTCGATGCCACGGGCCGTATCGCGCGCATCGTAATCCACCCCACGAACCCCGACGTGGTGCTGGTGTGCGCGCTGGGACGGGCCTACGGCCCGGCGCAGGACCGCGGCGTGTATCGCACCGCCGACGGCGGCCGGAGCTGGACCCGCGTGCTGTTCGTCGATCCCAACACCGGCTGCTCCGACCTCGCGATGGACCCCGGCGATCCGAACACGCTGTTCGCGGGCATGTGGCAGTTCGAGGTGAAGACGTGGCGTCTGCAGAGCGGGGGGCCGGGCAGCGGCCTGTGGGCGTCGCGCGATGGCGGCGTCACGTGGCAACGCCTGTCGGGGCATGGCCTGCCCGACGCAAAGCACCCGGTGGGCAAGATCGCCGTGGCGGTCGCCCAGTCGAACCCCAATACGGTGTACGCCCTGATCGAAGATCAGGACCCCGTGTTGTACCGGAGCGGCGACCGCGGCAACACGTGGCGGCTCGTGAGCCGCGACCACAACATGGCGGAGCGGGCGCCGTACTACGTGCGCTTCGCGGTCGCGCCGGACGACGAGGAGCGGCTGTATTTCGTGTCGGTTCGCTTCAGCATGTCGCGCGACGGCGGCCGGACGCTCGCCCGGTCGGACTATCGCGGCGGCGGCGACAATCACGACATCTGGATCGACCCGCTCGACCCCGACCGGTTCATGGTCGCCCACGACGGGGGGGCGAGCATCACGCTGAATCGCGGCGCGACCTTCATGCGGGTGGTGCTGCCGATCGCGCAGCTGTACCACGCCCATACGGACACCCGGGTGCCTTACAACGTGTACACGAACCGTCAGGACGGCACGTCGTACCGCATGCCGAGCCGCAGCCTGTCGGGGGGGATCACGGAGGGGCAGTGGGGGCACGTCGGCGGCTGCGAGAGCGGCTTTGCCGTCCCGGACACGGTGACCAATACGACGGTGTGGTCGGGGTGCTACGACGGCGGCCTCGAGGTCTACGACGTGCGGACCGACCACGCGCGCAACGTGCGGGTGTGGCCCGAGGCAGGATACGGGTGGCGGCCGGCGGACATGAAGTACCGCTGGAACTGGACGTTCCCGATCGCCGTCTCGCCGCACGACCACACGCGGGTGTACGCAGGCAGCCAGTTCGTGCACGTGACCACCGACGGCGGCGCGAGCTGGAAGGTGATCAGCCCCGACCTGACGCGGAACGACACGACGCACCAGCAGAGCTCGGGCGGCGTGACGACCGACAACCTGATGACGTTCGACGGGGCGACGCTGTTCGCGCTCGCCGAGTCGCCGGTGCAGGCGGGCGTGATCTGGGCCGGCTCGAACGACGGGCTGGTGCACGTGACCCGTGACGGCGGCGCGAGCTGGGCCGACGTCACGGGCGACATCCCCAAGCTCCCGCCGTGGGGCAAGATCTCGAACATCGAGCCGTCGCACTTCGACGCGGGCACCGCGTACATGGCTGTGGACCTGCACGAGCTCGACGACCTCGATCCTTACATCTTCAAGACGACCGACTTTGGCAGGAGCTGGAAGCGGATCTCCGACGCCCTGCCCCGCGGGCCGCTGGCGTTCGTGCACGTCGTGAGCGAGGACCCGGCGCGGCGCGGCATGCTGTACGCCGGCACGGAGAACGGGCTGTACGTGACGCTGGACGACGGCGCGCGCTGGCTGCCGCTGCAGATCAACCTGCCGCACGCCCCGGTCTCATGGGTGACGGTGCAGCCGCACTTCCGCGATCTGGTGGTCGCCACCTACGGCCGCGGGGCCTGGATCCTGGACGACGTGTCGCCGCTCGAGCAACTCGCCGGGGCGGGGGCGGGCGCGGCCACGCTGTTTCCTCCCCGGGCGGCCTACCGTTTCCGGGCGCAGCAGGGGGTCGCGAGCGCGCCCAACAGCGCGGTGCAGGCGGACTCCGTGCCGGACGGCGGCGCCCTCACGTACTACCTGCCTTCCGCCCTCGCCGACACGACCACGCCAGCGGACAGCGCCCACCGCCCTCGCCCGGCGCAGCTGGTGATCCTCGGCGCGCAGGGCGATACCGTGCGGGTGCTCCAGGGGGAGCGGAAGCCGGGCCTGAACCGCGTGTGGTGGGACCTGCGCTACACCGCGCCCGCGGTGCCCAAGCTCCGGGCGCCGCCGCCCGACAAAGCATGGGTCCGTGTGGGACCCGACGGCACGCGCCCGCTGGTGACGTGGGATCTCGATCTGTCGCTGCGCGGGCCGCTCGTGCCGCCGGGCGCGTACACGGTACGGCTGACGCTGGGTGACACGGCCGCGGCCGCCGCACAGACGCTGATTGTTCTGAAGGACCCGAACACGGCGGCCAGCGACGCGGACGTCCGCGCGCAGGCCAGGCTGGGGCTCGCGATCCGCGCGGCGCAGGACAGCGTGGCGCGGATGATCAACCGGCTCGAGTGGGTGCGGCGGCAGCTCGGGGACCTGACGGCGCAGTTGCGGGGCGATTCGGCGGTGGCGGGCGACGCCGGGGCGAAGCGGCTCGCCACCCTCGCCGATTCGCTCGGCGCGCGCGCCCTGGGCGTGGAAGCCGCATTGTTCGACGTGCATCTGACCGGCGCGCGCGAGGACGCGTTCCGGAACCCCATGCAGCTGTACGGCCGGCTGGCGGCGCTCCAGTCGGACGTCTCGGAAAGCGGCGCCGACTTCGCGCCCACGGCGCAGCAGCTCGCCGTACACGAGCTGCTGGTGCAGCGGCTCGGCGACACCGCAGCCCGGTTCGCCGAGGTGGTGAACACGGCGCTCCCGGCGTTTGCCGCCGAGCTTCGCAAGGTGCCTCTGAAGGACGCGATCTGGACCGGACCGTGACGGCCCGGACCTGTTGGTTCCCGACCCTCACGGGTCGGGCTTACTGCACCGCGTTCACCATGTCGAAGATCGGGAGGTACATGGCGACGACCATGCCGCCCACGATCACGCCGAGCACCACGATCATGATCGGCTCCATGAGCGACAGCAGCGCGCTCACCGCGGCGTCCACTTCGTCGTCGTAGAAGTCGGCGATCTTCGAGAGCATCTCGTCCATCCCGCCGGTCTGCTCGCCCACCGAGATCATCGAGATCACCATCGGCGGGAACACCTTCGATTTGGCGAGCGGCGCGGAGATCGTCTCGCCGCCGGCGATCGAGGCGCGCGATTCCATCACGGCGTTGTGAATCACCATGTTGCCGGCGGTGCGGGCCGTGATCTCCAGGCCGTCGAGGATGGAGACGCCCGAGGAAATCAGTGTGCCGAGGGTGCGCGTGAAGCGCGACACCGCCGCCTTGCGGAGCACGTCGCCCAGCACCGGCATCTTGAGGAGCAGGGTGTCGATCTGGAGCCGCCCGGGCGCGGTCTTGTAGTAGCGGTTCACGGCGAACACGGCCGCGGCGATGGCGCCGGCGATCAGCCACCAGTATTCCTTGAGCATGTGGCTCGCGCCGATCACGATGCGGGTGGGAAGCGGCAGCTGCAGGTTGACGGACGCGAACATGTTCTGGAAGGTGGGGATCACGAAGATGAGCAGGACGGTCACGGCGATGACGGCCACCGACAGAATCACGGCGGGGTAGATCATCGCGCCCTTCACCTTACGGACGATCGCGTCGTTCTTCTCGAGGAACTCGGCGAGCCGGACGAGAATCGTATCGAGGATACCGCCCGCTTCGCCCGCCGCCACCATGTTCACGTACAGATCGCTGAACGCCTTGGGGTGCTTGCGCAGCGCGTCGGCGAGCGTCTGGCCGCTTTCCACGTCGTACACGACCTGCCGCGTGACGTCGGCGAGGACCTTGTTCTCGGTCTGCTGCGCCAGGATGTCGAGGGCCTGCACCAGCGGCAGGCCGGCATTGATCATCGTGGCGAACTGGCGCGTGAACACGACCACGTCGCGTGTCTTGACGCCGCTGCCGAACTTGAGGCTGAGCTTGAACTCCTTGGGCGCCGCCCGGACCTGCACCACGACCAGGCGGTTCTTGCGCAAGTGCGCGATGACGTCGTCGCGGCTCGGCAGGTCGATCTTGTCGTTGACCAGCTCGCCCTTGAGCGTACGGGCGGTGTATTGGAATAGCGGCATGGCTCACTCCCTCCGGGCGCCTAGCGGCGGGCCGCGACCTTACCCGCGCCCGGCTGCGGCGCGGCGGTCGGCGACAGTACGTCCTTCTCGTCCAGCGGCTGCTCGCCGATCATGCGCAGGAACTCGTTGGGCGTGGACGTAACGCGCAGGCATTCGTCCTTCGTGACCTCGCGTCCCACGTACAGCTGGTACAGCGCGTCGTTCAGGGTCTGCATCCCGTGCTTCTTGCCCGCCTGCATCATGGACGGGATCTGCTCGATCTTCTCGTCGCGGATCAGCGCGCGCACCGCGGGAGTCATGATCAGGATTTCGCACGCCATGACGCGCCCGCGCCCCTTGGCCTTCTGCAAGAGCGTCTGTGTGATGATCCCCTCCAGCACGAACGACAACTGGGCGCGCACCTGGGCCTGCTGGTGCGACGGAAACACGTCGATGATGCGGTTGATGCTCTCCATCGCCGA
Source organism: Gemmatimonadota bacterium (assembly GCA_016880225.1). Lineage (GTDB taxonomy): Bacteria > Gemmatimonadota > Gemmatimonadetes > Gemmatimonadales > GWC2-71-9 > AG41. The sequence continues at coordinate 8,657 of JAEHDT010000302.1, forward strand.
GTTGGTGTGCAGCGTCGCGAACGCGAGGTGTCCCGTCTCCGCGATGGTCAACGCGGCGGCGATCGTCTCGAGGTCGCGCATCTCGCCCACCAGCACGACGTCGGGGTCCTGCCGCAGGGCGTACTTGAGCGCCGCCGCGAAGCTGTTCGTGTCGGTCCCGATCTCGCGCTGGTTCACGATGCAGCTCTGATGGCGGTGGATGAACTCGATCGGGTCCTCCACCGTGATGATGTGGCCCTTCAGCTCCTTGTTGATCTTGTCGATCATCGCGGCCAGC
>JAEHDT010000008.1 GCA_016880225.1 Gemmatimonadota bacterium
CACCTCGAAGTCCAATGGCCCGAGGCCGCAGGCAGCGCAATACCGCCGACGCGACCGCCCGCGCCGGCAGGTGCTCCAGATCGGCCCGCGTGCAGGGCACTCGGATACCACGCGGCCTCCCTGAGCAAGGGCATCGGGTTCGCACTCCTTATCCCACTTCCGGGCTGTGACTAGGCCCGACTCGTCGCTGTTCCCAATCGGAGTGTTGCGGGTTCACGGTGGCGAGCCCGTCGGGGTGCTGCGCATCGCGGTGTTTTCCAGCCAGCCGTTTCCGGGGCTGTGCGAACAGGCGGCCACCGCGATGGGGCTCGCTGCAGGCACCCCGTGCGATAGCGGCTGCCGCGAGCGGCTGGAGCACGACGCGCGGAATCTGTTGACCGCAGCCCTGGAGCGACAGGTTGCGGTACTCGAACGCCAGAAGGTCGGCGCCCTGGTTGTCGATCTCACGCACAACGGCGGCGGGAGCGAGTGGGTCGAAGTCGCCGCACGACCCCTGACGGCGCGCCCGCTGCACGACTCTCCCATGGGGTTCGTCCGGCACCCGCACTGGGTGAGTCAGCTCGCCGCCCGGTTGGCACTCGTCGAGGCCGACACGGGTGCCGCGACCGGCCGCTCGCGCGAGCTGCTGCGACATGCCGCGGACGTGCTCCGGCGTCAGCTGGCGGAGGCCCGGCGAGCCTGCCCTCAGGATGTCCGCTGGGAAGACGAACGACCGGCGTGCGCGCTGGTCGTCACCGAGCCGCCCCTGTATCCGTCCGGCATCCTGCCGTACGCGCGTCCGGATACTCAACCGCCGGCTCTCTCGCGCTCCTACCTCTTCGACCCCTTACGATATACCTACCACGAGGGCGTGTACCGCGGACCGCTGATCGTGGTGGTAGATCGTGAGACGGCGTCTGCAGCCGAGGAATTCGCGGCGCTCCTGGCCGATAACGGAGCGGCGACCATTCTCGGCGAGCCCACGTACGGCGCGGGTTGCGGCTATACCAACGGTGGCATCCCGACCACGCTGGAACACAGCCGTGCTGACGTGCTCATGCCCGACTGTGTGCGTCTTCGCGCGGACGGAACGAACGAGGTGGAGGGGATTACGCCGGACGTGTTGATTCCGTGGCGTGGCGCGGACAGCCCCCTGCAGAAGGCCAACCGGTTCGAGGCGGCACTGCCTGGCGCGCTCAGCGCGGCGGCGCGGCGACGCCGCTAGCCCGGTCCCCAAGTCAGCGGCCACCATGACCGCCTCCGCGCTCCCTACGATCTCGAGCGTCAACCGCGCTGTCGTCTCCTGCACCCGCTGTCCCCGGCTCCGCGCCTACTGCCGGCGCGTGGCGCGCGAGAAGAAGCGCGCGTTCGCCGGCTCGACGTACTGGGGCAAGCCGGTTCCGGGTTTCGGGGACCCCCAGGCGCGCCTGCTCATCGTCGGGCTCGCGCCCGCCGCGCACGGCGCCAACCGCACCGGCCGGATGTTCACCGGGGATTCGAGCGGCGACTGGCTGTACGACGCGCTGCACCGCTACGGGTTCGCGAGCCAGGCGCGCTCCGTGTCGCGCGACGACGGCCTGACGCTCGCCGATTGCTACATCGCCGCCGCGGCCCGTTGCGCCCCGCCCGGCAACAAGCCGGGGCGCGTCGAGCTGGAGCGCTGCCGGGCCTATCTCGCCGCCGAAGTGCGACTGCTGTCGCGCGTGCGGGTGGTGATCACGCTCGGTCGCGTGGCGCACGACGCATGGCTCAAGGCCGCAGGCTGGTGGGAACGGCTCGCGCCGCGCGAGCGCCCGCCGTTCCGCCATGCCACGGCGAGCGTGCTCCCCGACGGAACCGTCGTGGTCGCGTCGTACCATCCCAGCCGTCAGAACACCAACACAGGGAAGCTCACGCGCGCCATGTGGGACGACGTGTTCCGGGCGGGGCGTGAGATGCTGAGAGGAGGATCGTGATGCCCGCTCTGCGTCGGATCGTCACGCTCGTCGGCGCGCTCTTGGCCGCGGCGCCCCTCGGCGCCCAGCAGCCCGAGGTGCCGCGCCCCGGAGACCGCGTCCGCGTCGACATTCAGGGCCAGCCGTGGGCGGTGTGGACGCTCGCGAGTGTGGACAGCGCGGCGCTGGTGCTCACGCACCCGGGACAGGGCACCACGTCCGTCCCGTTCGACTTGATCCGCCGGCTCGACGTGAGCATGGGCCGCAAGTCGGCGAACGCGCTCGGGGCGGGCGTCGGGGCGGCGCTCGGCGGGGCCGTCGGGGCCCTGGTGGGCGCCCGGAGTACGAGTTCGGACCCGGGGAACGCAGCGCTGGGACATGCTCTGATCGGCGTCGCGGGGGGCGCGCTCGTCGGGGCTCTGGTGGGCTCGTTCCTGCACACCGATCGCTGGGTGCCGATGCCGTTGGACCGCCTGCGGGGCGGCTCCGGCCCGGGACGATGAAGCGGTGTTGCGGCGGTGCGGCTCTACCGGGCCGGCGACGCGGGTGGTAGCGTAAGGACGTTCACGCAGCGGTCGGAGGCCTCACGGCCGGTCGTCGGTTGTTCCTGCTCGCGGCGCTGTTCGCGATGTCGCTCTGCTCCGGGGCGGCGGGTAGTCAAGGAGTGCCGGCAGGCGCGCCGGGGGGCGACACCGCGGATCGCGTGCGCGCGGCGCGCGCGGCGCTATCCCGGGGCCGGCTCGACAGTGCCGAGCTGCTCCTCACGCCGGCACTCGATTCCGCAAACCTGCCTTCCGTCACGCAACGGGTCGAAGCGTGGTTGCTGCTCGGCGTGGTCCGCTACTACCGAGGGGACGACGCCGGGATCGCGGCGGCGTTCCGGGCGGCGCTGGCGCTCGATCCCGCGCTGCAGGCGCCGGGCCTCGGGGCCTACGACCAGTCGCTGATGCGCATGCTCGAGGAGCTCCGTGCGGCGGGGGCCGGGGGGGGGGCTGGAGCGGCCGATTCCCCCAGGGTGGTGCCCGTCGCGAGCGTCGAAGCGGTGCGGTGCGTGCCCTCCTGTCCCAAAGGCGTCACGCCTCCCCGGGTGCAGAGCATGCCCGGGCTCGAGTTCAACGAGGCGACGTTCGACCCCTCGTCGCCGCCGCGCAACGGGCGGATGGTGGTGCGGTTCGTCGTGACCGCGGAGGGACGGGTGGACTCGGCGTCCATCGTGATCGTGGTGAACACGCTGCCCTTCGAGACGTTCTACATGGAGTTCAAGCAGGCGTATCTGCGCGCCCTCGAAGGGGCGCGCTTCGCTCCCGCCCGCCGGGGAGACGACCCCGTCGCAGCGGTGGTGGAGCGCGTCGTGCAGTTCCGGCCCGGGCGCCGCACCGTCGATCCCTGACGCTCAGCCGCGGCGCCGCCGGCGCGGCCGGTCACTGCACCACGAATTCGGCCGAGATGTCGTAGTCGTCCACTTCACAGATGCCCATCTGGACGACGTAGCGCCCCGGGCGGGTGGCCGCGTCCTCGGGGAAATGGATCGCGTCCCGGAACACGCCGGCGCGCTGCAGGGTGAAGCGCCGGGCGTCGGGGCTCGGGACCTGGGTCGTCGTGTCCCACAGCGACACGCCTTCCGCCGACTTGACCCGGACGCAGAGAAAGTTGTTGGTCGGCAGGAAGAAGTAGATCGGGGTCGTGCGGCGGTTCTGAATGGTGTACAGCACCATCGGGTTCACGCCGGTGGAGCCACCGGTCGCGTCGTGCCAGGCGAAGCGGTTGGGAATGATCGACAGCGAGACGTCGGCGTGCAACGTCATGCCGCGGTCCACCGTCGCCTTGGCGGTTCCGGGCGGCTCGATCTCCTTCGCCTTGTCCACCTCCATGCCGATGCCGGGATCGCCGCGCTCCGGGAGGCGCGTGATCCGGCCCTTGGCCTCGATGTAGCGGTTCAGGAGCTTGCTCCAGCGCTCCGGCTTGCCCACGAGAGGAACGACGTACGTGCGCGCGCCGAGTACCTGCAGCGGCAGCGGTACGACGATCGTCCAGAGGCCGACCTGGTTGTCCTCCTGCAGGAACCCCTGGATGGTCACGACGGTGTCGACGGGCGCTTGCGCCGGGCTCGGTGCGAGCGTGCCGCCGATGAGCGCCAGCGCCACGGTGAGGGGGATGGTCCGCATGCCTCAATAGTTGGCGCCGGACCGCGCGTCCGCTAGGGTGTTTTTGCGACAGGAACGGGTCAGAATGCGGCGCGGTGTGGCGCCGGGGCAACGCCGCCGCCCGCCAGTGCCGCGCGGATGCCCTGGCCGCGACGACGTCCTCGCGGTATCGTAGCCGGGCATTGTGAGGGTGCCGGTCGCATGCGCCGAAACGTGTGGTTGGTCCTCCTGGGTCTCGCCGCGAGCGCAGTCCCGCGCGCGGTCGCGGCGCAGAACGCGGCATACGAGCGCTTGGTCGCCGCGCGGGTGCAGCTCCGCGCCATGCAGCTCGACAGCGCCGCGGTGCTGTTGCGCGAGGCGCTCGACACGAGCGGCCACCCCGTGCGCTCCGACCAGGTCGAGGCGTGGCTGCTGCTCGGCGTGATCTCGTTCTACAAGGGCGACGACTCGGGGACCGCGGGCGACTTCCGCCATGCCATCGCCCTCGATCCGTTACTCAAGTCCGACGGCCTGGCGCGCTACGACTCCGCGCTCGTGGGGCTGTTCGACGCCCAGCGGAGCGTCGCCGTGGCGGGCCGCGGGCCAACCGCCGGCCTGACCGGCGACGTGGTGGATTGCACCCGGACATGTCCCGAGGATGTGATCCTGCCGCGCTTCAACAGCATGGAGGCGCTCGAGGGTCTGGTACCGGATCGGTTCACGATGGAGCACGGGCGATGGGGCATGATGACGGTGCGGTTCATCGTGGATACGGGCGGGCGCGTGGCCATGGGGTCGATGCAGCTGGTCACGAGTAGCATGCAGATCAAGCCTCTCGAGCAAGCGCTGCTCGGCGGCCTCGCGCGGGCCACGTTTATTCCGCCCAGCGCCGGTGGTCGACGGATTTCCGTCATGGTCGAGGCGCGGATGGGGTTTCGGACCGGGTCTTTCGAGGCGGACGTGCCCATCGTCCCGCGGCGCCGGCGTCCGTGAGATCGCGGGCGCTCGCAATACCAGCTGAACACCAGGTACACGTACGGAGGGGTCCATGACCACGTCGTTCCGCGGGGCGGCTCTGCTCGGCGCCACGCTGGCGCTCGGCGTCGCTGTGGCGCCGGCCCAGATCACCAGCGCCGAGTACGCGGCGCGGCGCGATTCGCTTGCGACTCATGTCGGAAGCGGGATCGTCGTGGCGTTCGGCGGGCGGACGCCGGTGACCGACTTCGGGCCGTTCTTCCAGCTGCCCGCGTTCCATTACCTCACCGGGTACGACTACGCCGATGCCGCACTGGTGATGAGCGTACGCGCCGGTCGCGGCCAGGCGACCTTGTTCGTGACACGCACCAATCCGCGCCGCTCCCTCTACTACGGCATCGAGCCCGACTCCGCCGATCTGGCCCGCGACCTGGGGCTCGCCTCCCGCTCGGCCGACGACCTCGCCGGCGTGCTCGACTCGCTCGCCGCGACCGGGCTCCCCTTCTATGCCTTGCGCGACGTCGAGGACGCCGACTTCGCCGGTCTCGACTCACTGACGCGGGGCGGTCAGATCATGCGTGCCCTCGCGCAACGTCATCCCGGACTCGAGGTGCGGGACGGCGCCCCGATCGTGGACCGGTTGCGTGCGCGGAAGAGCGCCGCCGAGCAAGCGCTGTTGCGCCGGGCGGCCGAGATCAGCGTCGCGGGACACCGCGCCGCGATGCAGAGCGTGGCCCCGGACCTGCACGAGTACGATCTGCAGGCCGTGATCGAGTTTACGTTCCGGCGCCAGGGCTCGGAGCGGCCGGCCTACGGGTCGATCGTCGGATCGGGCCCGAACGGTACGCAGCTGCATTACATGAAGGACCGGCGGGCGCTGCAGGCCGGGGAGCTGGTGGTGATCGACGCGGGCGCCGAGTACGGCGGCTATGCGGCGGACGTGACGCGCACCCTTCCCGTGAGCGGCACCTTCACGCCGGACCAGCGCGCGCTTTATCAGATCGTGCGCGATGCGCAGGCCGCGGCGGAGCGCAATTCGGGTCCGGGCAAGTCGGTGCAGGCGGCGCAGGACTCATCGGTGGACGTGCGAGCGCGGGGGCTCGCCCGACTCGGGCTGATCGAAGCACCCGACGCGCTGTTCGATCCACCCTGGCCCGCCGACTGCGCGCAGCAGCCGCGCAGCTGCCGGGAGGTGATGCTGTTCGCGATCCACGGGATCAGCCACGGCCTGGGCCTCGCCGTCCACGACCCGATGCAGGGCTATTACGACGAGCGGGTGTTCCGGCCCGGCGACGCGTTCACCATCGAGCCGGGGATCTACGTGAACACCAGGCTGCTCGACATCCTGCCCGATACGCCGCGCAACCGTGCCTTCGCCGCCAAGGTCCGCGCCGCGGTGGTGCGATATCAGAACACGGGCGCGCGCATCGAGGACGACTACATCGTGACGCCGACCGGTCTGGAATGGATCACACCGGCGCCGCGCGACATCGCAGACGTTGAAGCGGCGATCGCCCATCGCGCTCGGACCGTGCCGTGAGCGCTCGCTGACGCGGTGACGGTGCGTGCGGGATTGTGGTGGTCGGCGCGCGCGGCAGCCCTCGCCGCCGCCTACTTCGTCGTCGCCATCCTCGGCCTGCGCTACGCGACGATTGGACCGTCCATTTCTCCCGTATGGCCACCCACGGGACTCGCGATTGCGGGACTGGCCTTGTTCGGCCTGACGTATTGGCCAGCCATTCTGCTGGGCGCGTTCCTCGCGAATGCGACGACTCCGATTCCGCTGCTCGCCGCGGCGGGAATCGCGTGCGGTAATGCCGCCGAGGCGACGCTCGCGGCATACCTGCTCCGACGCCACGCGCCCCAACATCTGGGCCTCGATGACGCCGTCAGTGTGCGCACCCTCGCCGGCGTTGCGGCGCCGTTAGGAGCACTGGCGAGTGCCACGGTCGGCGTCACCGCGCTCTGGCTGGCCCGCGTGGTAGCAGGCAGCGGCTTCTGGTCTGCTCTAAGCCTCTGGTGGGCTGGCGACTACCTTGGGGCCCTGGTGGTGGCACCAGTGCTGCTCACCTGGTTGGCACGTCCGCGCACGCGGATCACGCGTCGCGCGGCCGTCGAATTGCTGTTTGTGGTCGGCGGTGCTCTCCTTGCCACTGCTCTGATCTTCGGGAACCTCCTGCCCGCGTCGTTCCTGCAGCCGACCCAGTATCCGTATCTCCTGTTTCCCTTCGTGATCGGGGCTGCGCTGCGATTCGGACCGCCCGGGGCTGCGCTGCTCACGCTCACGGTGGCGACCCTCGCGGTGGCATACACCGTGCGCGGCGGCGGCCCGTTCGTGATGCACAGCGTGCCGAACACGGATCTCGCTGTGCTCCTGTACCTCGGCGTCCTCGCGATCACCGGCCTGTCCCTGAGTCCGGCCGCCGCCCGCCGCCGGCAGGCGGAGAGTGCGCTCCGCGAGGCCAACGCGAGTCTCCAGGCAGTGATCCAGAGCTCACCCCTGGCGATCTACACGCTCGACGCGACGAGCACGGTCCGGACCTGGAACCCCGCTGCTGAGGCCCTCTACGGATGGCGGGCGGAGGAGGTGATCGGCCATTCCTTGCCGACGATCACGCACGACCTCGACGACCATGTCCAGCTGCGAGACCGCGTCTTGCGCGGCGAGGCCCTGCGCGGCGTGGAGGTCACGCGCCGGAAGAAAGACGGGACGCCGGTAACCCTCAGTCTCTCCGTGGCTCCGCTGCACGATGCGTCGGGGCGGGTGACCGGGATGCTGTCGCTCGCCGCCGATCTCACCGACGTGCGCCAACTCGAGGTCCAATACCGACAGGCGCAGAAGATGGACGCCGTGGGGCGGCTAGCGGGCGGCATCGCGCACGACTTCAACAACCTCCTCACCGCGATTCTCGGCACGACCGGGCTTCTCCTGGAGGATCTCGGACCTGAGTCGCGTGCCCGTCTGGACATTCAGGAGATCGAAAAGGCCGCCAAGCGCGCTGCCGGACTCACCCGGCAACTGCTGGTGTTCAGTCGGCAGCAGGTGCTCGAAACGCGCGTGGTTGATCTCAATGCGTTGGTGGGGAACCTGCAACGCATGCTGGACCGGCTCATCGGCGAGGACATCCAGTTGCGGACGGCCCTCACGGCAGACGTGTGGCCGGTACGCGCGGATCCTGGCCAGCTCGAACAAGCGATCGTCAACCTGGTGGTGAACGCGCGCGACGCGATGCCGCACGGAGGGCACCTCACCCTCGAGACGGCGAATGTCGAGCTCGATCCGCGCTATGTGGAGTCGCACCCTCCAACCCAGCCCGGCCCGTACGTGCTGCTCGCCGTCAGCGATACCGGGGTCGGCATGGATAGCGCGACGAGGGCCCGCATCTTCGAGCCGTTCTTCACGACGAAAGAGCCCGGGCGTGGGACGGGGCTCGGTCTCGCCACGGTGTACGGGATCGTAAAGCAGAGCGGGGGCTACATCTGGGTGTACAGCGAACCCGGCCACGGAACCACCTTCAAGATCTATCTGCCCCGCGTGGCCGGCGCTCCGGAAGTGGCAGAGCCCTCGCCGGGCGCGGCCATTCACGCCCGTGGATCGGAGACGGTGCTGCTCGTGGAAGACCAGGACGACGTGCGAACGCTAGCCCGGCGGGTCCTGGAAGGTCGAGGGTATACGGTGTTGCCCGCGAGGAACGGCGACGAGGCGCTTGAGCTCGTCGCACGGTACCGGAATCGCATTCACGTCCTCGTGACCGATGTGGTGATGCCGGGAATCAACGGCCGCGACTTGGCGCGCCGGGTGACTTCGAGCCGGCCCGACGTCAAGGTGCTGTTCGTGTCCGGCTATACCGGGGAAGCGGTTCATCAGCGCGGATTGCTGGAGCCGGGCGTCGCCTTTCTCCAGAAGCCGTTCACCGCAGAGGTTCTCGCGCGGAAGGTGCGCGAGGTGCTGGACTCGGGTCGCGGGTCCTAGCTCCCCTACGCGATACCTGTCGATGCTAGGTCGGGAACACGGCCCCAAGTGGGTCTAGCCCGGCGAAGCGTCAGGGCCGTCGCGCGCAACGCCCAGCGCTGCCTCGATCAGTGGTCTCAAAGGAGCGAGCGCTCCGCCGCACGCGCGGGCGATCTGCTCCAGGTCGGGAACGAAGTGGGCGACGGGCGGCGGGTCGGGCGCCAACAGCTGCCGGTGCATCACCACGAGGGTGAGGTAGACCGAACTGGACTGGCCGGTCGGAACGGCGCCGCGACGTCGGACGTCGAGCACGAGCGTCTTAGCTTGGTCCTTCGCCGCGCCGACGGCGACGGCGAGGTTCTGGTGGGCCCCTGCCACGATTTGTCTCACCTCGCCGTCGCTGTGATCGTCGCCCATCGCTCGGTAGCCCCGGCCGGCCATCCCTCAAGGGGCGTACTGCGGTATACCGCCGGCTTCATGAGAACGGGCTGAAACTCGCGTGAAGCGTTCGGAGTCCTTGCCGTTGACTTGAAACGGCCCGGCCCCGCCCGCTTTGGGGCACGCACCGGCGTGACGCGGGTCACGCGATTTCGTCTATCGTCGCGCCGGTAGCGTAGTTGTCGGGCCACTGGGAGGCGGCATGTGGCTTGCCCGTGGCTCAGCGGACCACTTCACCCGTGGTCAGCGAACTCCAGGGAGGCCAAGTGAAGCCGGACCGGGACGGGTTGATGAAGAAGTTCGGGGAAAGAGGATTGGGGCAGCTGACTGCCGAGCGCCTGGCGGACCTGTTGGTCACGCGCTGGCAGGCCGGGTCGGGGAAGTGGGTTGTGAACAGCGGAGAGGACCGCTTCAGCGCCGCTCGAGGCGCGGCTGTCATCTACGAGACGCCGAGCCAGATCATCGCGGTCACCGTTGCCGATGTGTTGAACGAATTAGGCGCATGAGCCGCGCGAACCCTTTCCCAGGGGGCGGTAAGCTCAACGCCCAACTGTCTGCCCGCGAACGCTGAAGTTGTTGCGAGAGAAGCGGAGGGCACAGGATTCGAACCTGTACGGGCTTGCGCCCAGCGGTTTTCAAGACCGCCGCCTTACCAGTTAGGTCTAGCCCTCCCGGACTCGGAGGCTAACCTAGCGGCCTGGCCGCCGGCCGGTCAACGCTCGGCGGGTGGAATGAACCCGTAGCTCGTGTTCTTGAACACCGAATCGGCGTACACCAGCGCCTCGGTCGCGAGCTGCGGGTTGCTCGTCTTGAGCAGCTGCCCGAGCGACTGATAGAAGAGCCCGTAGGTCGCGAGGATCCCCTCCGACGGCCGGTCCACCCAGCCCCGCGGCCGGCTGCGCGCCGCCGCGTCGGCGTGATACACGCCGAACCCGAGCGCTTCGCTGCGCGGCACGTTCACCCACCCGAATGCCGGCGCCAGCTTGATGCTGTCCGACTCGGCGAGCGGCTGCGGGTGCAGCTTGCGCACGAAGCCCTGTCCCTCGAGATAGGCGCTGAGGCCGAACTGGTCGGCGTACGGGCCCACGGTGCGCGAGAAATAGATCGCGCGCTTGCCCATCTGGTCCTTGATCGCCTGCAGCACGATCACGTCGGCGCGCTCCAGGTACTGGCGGCCCAGCTGCTGCGGATCGAGCGTGACGGTGACCCCGGCCAGGTTCACGGCCGTCTTCTCGTCGCCCAGCCAGTACACCGGTTGCAGGTTCTCCACCTGCTCCTCACTGTAGCCGAGCAGCTTCCCCGCGGGCTTGGGCCAGGCGTGGCCCCGGTACACGGCCGGCGCCGCGGTCGAATCGAACGTCGCGAGCGGCCGCCGCTGCAGCTGGCGCAGGTACCAATCGGTGTTGGCGAGCGACAGGTTGACGATCGTGACGTCCTGGCGCACGTGCTCCACCTCCTGCGCGTACCACAGGGGGAAGGTGTCGTTGTCGCCGGCGGTCACGAGCACGCCGTAGGGCTCGACCGACTGCAGCACGTCCACCGCGAAGTCGCGCGCCAGCGTCTCGCCCTTGCGCGACGCCGTGAGGTGATTGCCCCACAGCGGGATCAGCGCCAGCAGCAGCACCGGCGTCGCGAGGAGCCAGCGTCGCTCGGCGTCGGGCTCGCGTCGCTCCAGCGCTTCGGTCACCCACTCCATCAGGGTCGCGAGCCCCATCCCGACCCACACGCCCCACAGCGCGAACGACGCGATGAAGAAGTAGTCGCGCTCGCGCACCTCGCGGGCGAGCTGCGTGCGCTCGGCATCCCACGAGTAGCCGTACTTGAAGTTCAGGTAGAAGATCAGGAGCAGCGTGAACGTGGCCACGAGCGACGTCATCGCGATCGCGGTGCGGCGGTCCGCCTTCCAATGGCGCCAGGCGCCCAGGCCCCCGAAGAAGAAGAACAGGATGGCGAGCCCGCCGCGGATCTGCGGCGCCCAGTCGCGGCCCCACTGCCAGGTAAAGTACTGGAACCACATCCCGATCTGCGCCACCAGCGTGGCCTGCCGCTGCGTCACCGGCGGCTTCCCGTACTGCTGCCGGGTGAGCACGTCCCACAACGCCTGGCGCGTGGTCGGCTCGCCTTCGTTGATCGGCGGGAAGTGCGCCGCCCGAATGGGGAGGTACAGGTACACGGACACGCCCACGATGGCCACCGCGAGGAGCGCCACCGCCAGGTCCCACTGCCGCGCCCAGAACAGCGCGTAGGCGAGGGCGGCGAGGAACAGCACCGTCGCGGCGGCGAGCGGCGCCATGCTCTCGAGCCCGCTCGCGACAATGAGGCCGTACACCGTGCAGAACAGGAACCACTGCGACCACTCGAGCCGCCGTCCCGCCTCGTCCACTGGCCGCTGGCCTTTGAGGGGCGGGTACAAGAGCACCACCACGACCGGCCCGACCAGCACGCCCATCATGTGGTTGGTGGACGTGAGGGCGAGCAGGTACACGATCAGCAGCAGATGATGATCGTGCGCCTCGCCCGGCGGCTGGTCGTCCCAGCGGACGATCAGCCAGAGGACGAGCGCGATGGACAAGAGTGACAGCGTGTACACCTTCTCGTTCACCACCGATTGGTTCCACACCGTGAACGCCGTCGCCGACACGAGCGCCCCCGCCACCGCGGCGAGCCGGCGCGGCAGGCGGGCCGGCACCCAGCTGCGCATCCAGCGCTCGCCCACGAGGAACCAGCACCCCGCGGCGATCGCGCTCGTCGTGGCCGCGAGCAGATTGATGCGCATCGCGTAGGCCGCCGCGAACGGCACGAGGCCCCACGTGTGGGCGATCAGCGTGAACAGGGGGTTGCCGGGGGGATGCGGAATGCCGAGCACGTACGCCGCGGCGATGTACTCGGACGTGTCCCAGAACTGGGTGGTGGGGGCGAGGGTCGCCACGTAGACGAGCAGGGCGCCGACGGCGACGGCCGCCGCCCAGAGATACGGTGGGCGCTCGACATCCGGATACGTCAGGGGCTCGCTCATGCTCTCGTCATGGGTTAATGCCGGAATTGCCGCAGGCCCGTGACCACCATCGCCAGGCCCGCCCGATCGGCGGCGGCCACCACCTCGGCGTCCTTCACCGATCCGCCCGGCTGAATGATCGCGCGCACCCCCGCCCGGGCGGCCTCTTCTACCCCGTCCGCGAACGGAAAGAACGCGTCGGAAGCTAATACGGCGCCCGCGGGATCGTGCCCCTGCTGGCGCGCCTTGTGGACCGCCAGAAACGACGCGTCCACCCGCGACATCTGCCCCGCGCCGATCCCGATCGCCGCCTCGTCCAGGGCGAGCAGGATGGCGTTCGACTTGACGGCCCCCACGGCGGCCCAGGCGAACCGTAGATCGCGCCACTCCGCGTCGCTGGGGGGCCGCTTGGTCACGACCTTCCAGCCGGCCTCGTCGCCGACCTGCTCGACGCGGGGGCGCTGCTGCACCAGGAAGCCGCCGCGCACGCGCTTCCAGTCCCAGCCCGCGGCGGCCGCCGCGGGGAGGCGCACCACGCGGAGGTTCTTCTTTTCCCGGAACCGGGCGAGCGCGTCGTCCGCGAACGCGGGTGCCACCACCACCTCGACGAACAGCTCCCGCATCGCGTCCGCCGCCGCACGGTCCACGCTCGCGGTGAACGCGATCACCGATCCGAAGGCGGACTGGGGATCGGTGGCGAGGGCGCGCCGGTACGCCTCCTCCGCCGTGCCGCCGAGCGCGATGCCGCAGGGCGTGGTGTGCTTGATGATGGCGCAGGCGACGCGGCCCGACCCCGCTCCCCCCCAGGGCGCGATCGCCAGCAGCCCCGCGTCCACATCGAGCAGGTTGTTGAACGAGAGCTCTTTGCCGTGCAGCTGCTCCAGGTCGCGGATTCCGGGCTCTTCCGTCGCGTACAGCGCCGCCGCCTGTTGGGGGTTCTCGCCGTAGCGGAGCTCCTGGCGCCGCTCGAGCGCCAGCGTAATCCGCTCGGGCCACCCCGCGGCGTCGCGCGTCAGGTAGCCGTGGATCGCCGCGTCGTACGCGGCGGTGTGGGCGAACACCTTGGCGGCGAGCGCGCGCCGCAAGTCGAGGGGCACGTCGTTCGACGTGAGGGCGGCGGTCACGACGGGGTAGTCGCCGGGATCGACGACCACGAGCACATCCTGGTGGTTCTTCGCGGCCGAGCGGAGCATCGAGGGGCCGCCGATGTCGATCTGCTCGATCGCCTGTTCGAACGTCACGCCCGGTCGCGCCACGGTCTCGCGGAACGGATAGAGATTCACCGCCACGAGATCGATCGGCGTGATGCCGTGCTGGGCGAGGGCGGCCTGGTCGCCGGCATGGGCGCGGCGCGCGAGCAGGCCGCCGTGCACCTTTGGGTGCAGCGTCTTGACGCGGCCGTCCATCATCTCCGGGAAGCCCGTGACCTGCTCGATCGGGATCACCGCGATGCCGGCTTGGCGCAGCGCCTCGGCGGTGCCTCCGGTCGAGACGATCTCCCAGCCGAGCGCGGCGAGCGCGCGGGCGAACTCGACGACGCCGCGCTTGTCCGAGACCGACAGCAGGGCCCGGCGGGTCACCAGGCTTCGGCGACGGCTCGGATCATGTCGGCGAGGCTCGCCACGTCCTTCAAGTCCACCACCTCGGCCGGGGAGTGGGAATAGCGGAGCGGCCAGCCGAGCGCCACGTCCACGGCGCCGTACGGGGTGAAGACGGAGCCGTCGTTGCCGCCGTTGGTCGTGCCGACCTGGAGGGCCACTCCCCGCGCGCGCGCCAGGCGCACCAGCGAATCCACGTAGGCGGGCGGCGTCACCGACGAGTTGTCCACCGCCCGCGCCACGGCGCCCTGGCCCACCGGCGCCACCGCGAAATTGGGCAGCTCGAGCGGTGAGTCCGCCGAGACGAAGGTGTCGATCGCGTGGACGCGCCGCACCGCCGTGCCGAGCGTCGCGGCCACGGCCTTGGCGCCCTCGAGCCCGATCTCCTCGCGGGTGCTCCACACGAAGACGACCTGGTGCTTCAAGGCGGCGCGGTCGAGATGCCGCAGGGCGAGGACCTGGGCGGCCGAGCCGACGCGGTCGTCGAAGGACCGCGCGGTGGCGCGCGTGCCCGCGAGCCGCACGTAGCGCTTGGGCATCGTCACGGTCTGCCCGGGGCCCACGCCCCGGCTGATGGTGGCGGCGCGCGACGTCGTGCCCACGTCGACGCGGAGCGGCGGCGGGGTGCGCCGGGAGAGCCCCGAGTCGCGCGGGATGAACACGCCGGGCACGTCGCCCCGTTCGGTGTGCACCAGCGCCGGCTGCGCCTCGAACAGCGAGGGCATGAACCCGCCGCGCGTCTCGAGCTCGAGCGAGCCGTCGTCGCGGATGCCGGTCACCCGGAACCCGATCTCGTCCAGGTGCGCGACGAACACAACCACCGGATCGCCCTGGCCTAGGCGCAGCCAGAGGTTGCCGGCGCTGTCGGTCTCGGGCTTCGCCCAGTCGGGCAGCAGCCGTTTGACCGTTTCCCGGACCGGGCCTTCCGAGCCGGACACGCCGTGGGACTCGACGAGCTGGGAGAGCACGGATTGCGCTTCGGAGATGCGGGCCTCGCCCTGAGCTGACAGGCGGACGGGCGGACTGGCGGACAGTAGCAGAAGCGCTGCCAGCACGGAGTCTCTGAGCGCCCTCATCTCCCCTCCATCCACGCGACCAGCTCGCGCGACAGCGCTTCGGCGTCCTGGAGCGATACGGTCTCGACCGCCGTGCCCGGGTACCGCACCGGCAGCGTCGCCGTCTTGGTTTCGGCGAACGGCCCGAGCAGGGCGGTCACCGTCGCGAGCCCGGCGTTGCCCGCGTACAGGCTCTGCACGGTGAACGCGACGACGACCGTGCCCTTCACCTTGGGCTTCGCCTGTACGGCGGCGGCGAGCGCGGCGCAGGCGGCGCGGCGTCCGGCGAACGGTGCGGCGAGCAGCCGGTCGCCGTAGCGGTGCGGCTGCTTCGCGAGTGACGCCGGCGCGAGCAGCGCGATGCCGAGCGCGGCGACGTCGTTCGCGCTGCTCGCCCCCACGTCCACGTAGGCGTTGTCCACCGTGAACACGGGGTCGGCGGCGCCGGGCCCGCCCCGGCCCCGCGTCAGATGGGTCGATCTGACCGCCACCACGCCGGGGACGGGTCCGGCGCCGCCGAACACCGTCACGCGATGGCCTTCGAGCTGCTGATCGAACAGGGGAGAGATCACGCGCGGGCCACCGCCTACCCGCCGCAGCAGCAGGTAGCCGTCGGGCAGGATGTTACCGACGACGTACCCGACCTCGTCGAGCGGGCAGGCCGCGAGCCGCTTCGGCGAGCCCTGACCGAGGGTCAGCGTGACACTGCCGGCCCGGTCGGGAGACGCTCCAGAAAGCAGCGTGACGAGCGAGTCCGCCATCGCCTGCTCGAGACCGGTGACGGCGGTCATGGAAGCGAACCGGAAGGCGAGTGCATCCACGGACTGGGCGGACAGGCGGACGGTCGGAGCGGCGGACAGGAGCAGCGCGCTCAAGACCAGTTTGCCGACTGCCCTACTCGAGCTCGATGGCAATTCTGTCTCCCATGACGAAAGTCGAACCGGTTGCGTGGAGTCGCACCGGCTGCGCCGGGACCCCGCGTCGCGCCAGCGCCAGCACGACCTGCGGCACCAGCCGGTGCTCCACCGCGAGCACCCGGGCCGCGAGCGACTCGGCGGTGTCGTCGGGCCGGACCGGTACCGGCCACTGGGCGATGATCGGACCGCGGTCGAATTCCTCGTCCACGTAATGGACGGTGGCGCCCGACACCGCGGCGCCGCTCGCGAGGACCGCCTGGTGCACCCGACGGCCGTACATTCCGGGCCCGCCGAACGCCGGGAGCAGCGCCGGGTGGATATTAATCACGCGCCAACGCAACCGCGCCACCGCGTCCGGCGGCACGCGCTTGAGGTATCCGGCGAGGACGACGAGCCGGGCCCCCTCGACGGCCGCCACAATCTCGCCACCGTCGGCCGAATCCGCGAGCACGGCGGTCGGGACGCCGGCGCGACGGGCCCGCTCGAGCGCGCCCGCGTCGGCGCGGCACGAGACGACGCGCGCCACCCGCGCGAGGGGCGATCCCTCGAGCGTATCGAGCAACACCTGGAGGTTGGTGCCCCCGCCGGAGACGAGCACCGCGACCGGCAGGGGAGCCGGGGGGGACGGAGTCACCGCGTGCAGGGGGCGAGCGCGGAGGGC
>JAEHDT010000303.1 GCA_016880225.1 Gemmatimonadota bacterium
CAAACGGTATGGCAAAGGGTAAGGTGAAGTGGTTCAACGACGCGAAGGGCTTTGGCTTTATCGCGCAGGAGTCGGGTCCCGATGTGTTCGTCCACTTCACGGCGATCCAGGCTGAGGGCTTCCGCAGCCTCGCCGAGGGCGATACGGTCGAATTCGAGGTCGCCCAGGGTCCGAAAGGCCTGCAGGCGCAAAACGTCCGCAAGGTCTGAGCGGCAGCGACGGGAGAACTGTGGCGGGTCCGGGGTTGTCTCCCCGGGCCCGTCTCGTTTTGAGCGCCGTATATTGGGTCATGCTCTCGATCCGCGTTTCACTCCTCACCGTGCTTCTGCCGGCGGCCGGCATCGGGCAGGTCGCTCAACCCAAGGCGGCCGCTGCGCCGCCGTACCGCGGCTTCGCACCGGGCATCGACTACCGTAGCTTCGTCGAGCGGGCCCGGTCCCTCGCGGACCGCGACACGCTGCGCTGCAACACCTCGCGCAACACTGCTCAGCTGATCGAATGCGGGGTCGCGATCCGCGACCCGGACGACGCGGCCCGGTTCTACTTGAGCGCGCATTTCGTGGAGGGGCGCGCCGACGTGGTCGCGTTCAAGGACTCAGCCGGCTTCGGGGGAAAGGATGCGGGCGGGACCGCGCTCGTGACCCGGACCAAGCGGGACCTCACCCGCATATTCGGCCGGCCGCGACCGAACGGCCGGAGCGGTTGGGAGTGGCGCTACGGCCGCAAGGCGGTCAGGCTGAGCTGGCGGGGACGCGGCGCGGCCCGCTGGGTGGCGATCACCCTCACCGACTACGACGTGATGGACCGGATCGACCGCTACGTCAAGGCAGCCGCCAGCCGCAAGCCCTAGGGCTTGAGACTCGCCGCGTGCAGCAGCCGCTCGGCCAGCGCCGACACGCCGCGGGCGTTGCCGAGCTGATCGAGCCAGCGCGGCGGGATGCCCGTTTCGCCGTCCCGCGCGCCCAGGAGCGCCCCCGCTACGGCGGCGTTGGTGTCGGTGTCGCCGCCCGCTTCCACGAGGAAGATGAGCGCCTCCTCGAGCGAGGGGCGGTGCATCGCCGACCAGAAGGCGATCTCCACGCAGTGCACGACGTAGCCGAATTCCCCTTCCACTGCGATCGGTAGATCGCTTTCCTGCTCCCAGGGAACGCGCCGGATGGCTTCGATCAGCACCCGCGGCGCCGCCCCCTGCAGCCGGTGGAGCACTTCCTCCACGAAGTACGGGTTGCCGTGCAGCAGCTCCCGCGCCGCCAGGTTCACCGCCGCGGCCCCCCACGTGCAACGCTCGTCGGCGTGCGTGACGGCGGCCTGCTGCGCCGAGACGCGCACCATTTTGTCGACGTTGTCGTGGTAGCGGAGCGCGACCGGGAGGCAGCGCATCACCGCGCCGTTCGACGCCGCGGCGCCGGCAGTGCGGGCCAACCGCCCCGCCTCGAACGGCTCGGTCCCGTGCTCGATGAGCCGCAGGGCGCGCTGCGTGGTAGGACCGATCCCCCGGCCGTCGAGCTTCATCCATTTGACCCAGCGCTCCGCCACGTCGGCCGCGTCGAAGTCGCCCTTCGTCACGAGCGACTCGGCGAGCAGGAGGGCCATTGCGGCGTCGTCGTCGAACGGCGACCGCTGGGGCGGCGGTGCGAGGTCGCGCACGCCCTGGGGGAACGCCTCGCGGATCGCCTGCGCCGTGCCGAGCGGCTCGGTGGGCACGCCGAGCTGATTCCCCACCACGAGCCCCAACAGCGCGCCGCGCGCCCGCGTCACGAGCACGGGATCGAGCGCGCCCGCGGGGAGGTGCGCGGTCAAAAGGTCAGCACCACGACCCCGCTCGACGGCGCGACGCGGGCGGCGAAGCCTTGGCGGTCGACGTGCGGCCCGAAGTAGGGATGGGCGCTGTTGTAGGCGGCGACGCCCGAATTCCCGTACAAACGGTAGTACCCGATGTGCGTGCGCGCCGCGCCCTTCGGCACTAGGCAGTTGCAGCGCACGGCCGCCGCGGTGCCGGGGTTGACCTCGAGGGTGATGTCCGAGGGGCTCGTATTGGTGATGAGGGGCGCGAAGTAGGGCTGGCCGCCGGCGTCGGCCGTCACGATGGCGAGCCGCCGTCCCCGCACGCGTTGCACCGCGGGGAGGGAGCCCTCGAGCGGCTCACCGATGGGGGGGTTCCCCGGCCGTACCAGGCGCCAGCGCAGCTGCGCTCCGCCACTGCGACCGATCCACACCCGCACGGTGGCCTCCGGGCCAACCGTGTCCGTCGGCATGCCGTTGCGCAGGATCTCGACCGGCTCGATCAGGGCGTTCCGCAGATACGCGACGCCCGATCCGAGATAGCCACCGCGCCGCGCCAGCCACCCGCCCAGGAGCACCACGGCGAGCGCTCCGGCCACCCACCAGCCGAGCACGCTGGAGCGGCGCATCGCACCGGAGCGCCGCACCTGACGCTCCAGGGTCTTGGCGCCGACCTCGCGCGTGGATCCCGATGCCCGGCCGGCATCGATCGCCGCCAACACCGCGTCCGCGCTCTGGAATCGGTCCTCGGGCTTCTTCGCGAGGCACTTGACGATCACGGTCGAGAGCCAGCGGGGGATCTTCGCGTTTACGTCGCTCGCCACCGGCACCGGATCGGCGAGGTGCTTGCCCACGATTTCGGCGCTCGACTCGCCGTCGTAGGGCGGCGTGCCGGTCACCATCTGGTAGAGCAGGGCGCCGAAGGCGTACAGGTCGCTCCGCCCGTCGAGGGTCGGCTGGCCGAGCGCCTGCTCGGGGCTCATGTACTGCACCGTGCCGACCGTAAAGCCGGTGCCCGTCTTGGCGCCGCCCTCTCCCGCACCGGGATCGAGCAGCTTGGCGATGCCGAAGTCCAAGAGCAGGGCCCGGCCGCTCTTCACCTCGACCATGACGTTGTCCGGCTTGATATCGCGGTGCACCAAGCCCTGCGCATGCGCGTGCGCCAGCGCGTGCAGCACGGACTCGGCGATACCGAGCGCCTCGGGCACGGGGTACGGGCCACGCCCGCGCAGCGCGTCGGCGAGGGACTCGCCTTCCACGAAGGGCATGACGTAGTAGACCAATCCCTCACCATCGCCCGTGAAGTGGATCGGCAGAATCGCGGGATGCTGCAGCCGGGCCAGCGCCTTGGCCTCCTGCCGGAAGCGGGCGAGCATTCCCGGCGTCCACGCGATCTCGGGGTGCAGGACCTTGCACGCGAGGCGGCGGTCCAGGTCCTTGTCCCACAACTCATACACTTCGGCGAAGCCACCCCGCCCCACGAGACGCTTCACATCGTACTTGGGTCCGAGCGCGCGGGCGAGGCGTTCGAGCGTGGGAACGACCGGCGGTCCGCCAGCGGGCGGAGCGGTCGCCCGCTCTCCCGTGATGACTGTGGGAGACGCCGTGCCACACGCGGGGCAGAAGGCGGCGCCGGTGGGGATCTCGGCGCGGCACGACGGACAGGTGAGACGGGTCGTCACGGCCCGTAAGATTCGCGTTTCAGGCCCGGGGTGCAATGCTCGCCGTATATTCTCGTTTCATGCTCGCGCTGCGACTCGCCGTGGGCCTCGCGTTCGGATACGCCCTGCTCGTGCTGCTCGCCTGGCGGTTCCAGGAGCGGCTGGCGTTTCCGGCGCCCCGCGCCGGCGTGCCCGACCCGAAGCGGGTGGGCGTGGAGAATGGGGAACGCATCGAGCTGACCTCCGCGGACGGGACGAAGCTGGTGGGGTGGTACCTGGAAGCGGTGAAGCTTGCTGGACACCCTTCACAACCTGCTCCCGCCCTCCTCTGGTTCTACGGCAACGGCGAGAACGTCGCGGCGATCTGGCCCGTGGTGCGGGAGTTTCAACCGCCGGGAACCGCGGTGTTGGTCGTGGACTACCCGGGATACGGCGGCAGCGCCGGCCGCACGACGGAAGCCGGCCTGTATGCGGCGGCCGATGCCGCCTACGCCTTCCTGGCGGCCCGGCGCGACGTCGATCCGCGGCTCATCTACGTGTACGGCCGCTCGCTCGGCAGCGCGGTGGCGACGCACACCGCGGCGCACCATCCTACGGCCGCCCTCATTCTCGAGTCGCCGTTCACGAGCGCCGGCGCCATGGCGCGCCACCTCTACTCGCTGTTCCCGCGCTTCGTCCTCACGCTTGGGCTCGACAACCTCACGAACATCAGGCGAATCCACTGCCCCACGCTTGTGTTCCACGGCGACGCCGATCGGCTGGTACCGCCGGAGATGGGGCTCGAGGTCGCGAGGGCGGCGGGCGGGCCGGTCGAGGTCGTGTTGATCCACGGCGCCGGGCACAACGAGACGTACGCGATCGGCGGCCGCGCATACCGGGACAAGATGTGGGAATTCGTGGCGGGGACGGCGGCGGTCGGGCGGTCAGGCGGTCGGGCGGACGGAAAACCCTAGATGACGGTGACCGGGACAATCCGGTCCCGCTGCCGCTCGAAGTGACGCTCGGCGTCGTCGAGCGTGCGCAGCACCGCCGGATCGCCCCCGTCGGCGAACTTGGAGCTCGGCGCCACCCGCCCGGTGAGCCGGCGCACCGCGACCAGGGCCCGCGTCACCTCGCAGCGGTCGCAGTCGGGGTCGGTATGGCCGGTGACGAGCAGCTCCTCGAACAGGGGGACGCTGCACGCCTCGCCCAGCACGTAGAGGGACTCGAGGATCTTGGGTCCCAGAAAGCGCCGGAGCAGCTGGTCGCCCCGGATGCGCTGGAACAGGC
>JAEHDT010000304.1 GCA_016880225.1 Gemmatimonadota bacterium
CGGGAGACGGCAAGCGGGAATCGCGAGCGGCTCGAGGACGAGATCGGCGACGTGTTGTTCGCCGTGGTGAACCTCGCCCGCAAGCTCGCGATCGATCCGCGCGCGGCGCTCGAACGGGCCAACGAGAAGTTCCGGAGGCGGTTCGAAGCAGTCGAGCGGCTGGCGGCAGAGCGCGGCGTCGAAGTCGGCCGCGCCAGCCTGGAAGAGCTGGACCGGCTGTGGAATGAGGTGAAGCGGAGCTAGGCCACTGTTTCGAAGTGCCCGAGGCATTCCTCGATGTCGCACAGCTCGAGGAAGCGCTCGTCGAGCGCCGCGTACTCGGCGCCGAACCGCTCGTTGAACGCAGCATACGCCTCGCGCGACGTCCAGCGGTCGATGGTGAAGTAGTCGCGACCCGGTTCGCCGACGCGCACACCGTCCTCCTCCTCGGGCGCCGCGCGCAACAATTCGGTCCCCACGAAGTCGTTGCTGCGCTCGAAGAAGCGCGCCCAATCCCCACCCGGCCCATATGCGTTCTTGAACGCTTCCTGGCGCTCGTCCGTGACCCTGAACCGCCACACGACCACGTACACCGCGCGCCTCAGGGCCAGAGCTTGTACAGCGTGCGCGGGAACGCGATGGCCTCGCGGATGTGCGGGATGCCGCAGATCCACGCCACCGTGCGCTCGACGCCGAGCCCGAACCCCGCGTGCACGAACGTGCCGTACTTGCGGAGATCCAGATACCAGCTGTAAGCCTCCTCGGGGAGCTTCTCCTCGCGGATGCGGTGCAGCAGCTTGTCGTAGTCGTCCTCGCGCTGGCTGCCGCCGATGATCTCGCCGTACCCCTCGGGCGCGAGCATGTCGTTGTTCAGCACGGTGCGCGGGTCAGCGGGATTTTCCTTCATATAGAAGGCCTTCACCGCCCGGGGATAGTTGAACACCATCACCGGCCGGTCGTACTGTTTGGCGAGCAGCGTCTCCGCGTCACCCCCCAGGTCGCGTCCCCACTCGATGTCGTCGCCCAGCGCCTTGAGCTGCGCCACCGCGTCGGTGTAGGAGATGCGCGGGAACGGCGTCCGCACCGCCTCGAGCGGCTTCACGTCGCGCTCGAGCTCCGCCAGCTCCCCCTTCCGCCGTTCCAGGCAGCGGGCCACGATGTACGCGACGAAGTCTTCCTGCAGCCGCATGTTCGCATCCGAGTCGTTCCAGGCGACCTCGGGCTCGACCATCCAGAATTCGGTCAGGTGGCGGCGCGTCTTGGACTTTTCCGCCCGGAAGGTGGGCCCGAAGCAATAGACCTTCCCCAGCGCTGCCGCGGCCGCCTCGACGTACAGCTGCCCCGTCTGCGCCAGGTAGGCGGTCCCCAGATCGAAGTACTCCGTAGCGAACAGGTTGCCCGCCGCCTCGCCGATCGCACCGGTCAAGATCGGCGTGTCTACGAGCACGAAGTGCCGCTCGTAGAAGAAATCGCGAATCGCCTGGATCACCTCGTGCCGCACCCGCGCGATCGCCACCTGGCGGCGGCTGCGCAGCCACAGGTGGCGGTGCTCGAACAGGAACGCCGTGCCGTGCTCTTTCGGCGAGATGGGGAAATCGGGGCTGGGGCCGATAATGCGCAGGTCCGACGCGGTGAGCTCCACGCCGCCCGGCGCGCGGGCATCGCTCCGCACGGTGCCCGTAACCTCGAGCGACATCTCCTGCGTGAGCCGGCCGAACGCCGCCCAGGCCGCGTCCGGCACGTCTTTTTTCGAAAGGACCGCCTGGAGGTAGCCGGTGCCGTCGCGCAGCACCACGAACGCGATCTTGCCGGACGAGCGCGTGGTGGCGACCCAGCCGCGGGTCGCGACGGCCTGACCCGCGAGCGGCGGCAGCTCCTCGATGCGATGGAAGGGAGGCATGGGGTCGGGCATCTTAGTGGCGAGGGGATGAACTGTCAACGTGAAAACGCGTGGTGCGTGGTGGGTGGTTGTCATCGGAGTGAGACCATGCACCACACACCACGCCCTGCCATGCTTATCCCACTCGAAACAGCTCGAACCCCCGCTCGTATCGCTGGACGATCCGCTCGCGGTACGCCGCGTGCTGCCGCTCGACCAGCGCCGGGTCGCGAGCGATGATCTCGCCCGCCGCGCGGCGCGCGGCCTCGAGCAGCGGCAGGTCGGTCGCGAAGTTCGCGTAGCGCAGCAGCACGCCGCCCGACTGGCGCGCGCCCGCCAGCTCGCCCATGCCGCGCTCCTTCAGGTCGAGCTCCGCGATCTTGAACCCGTCCGTCGTCTCCGTGAACGCCTGGAGCCGCGGCGCCGCCTCGGGGACGTCCGACAAGAGAATGCAGTGACTCGCCGCGGCGCCCCGCCCCACCCGTCCCCGCAGCTGGTGCAGCTGCGCCAGCCCGAACCGCTCGGCGTGCTCGATCAGCATCACCGTCGCGTTGGCGACGTCGATCCCCACCTCGATCACGCTCGTCGCCACGAGCACGTGCACGGCGTTGTCGCGGAACGCGCGCATCGTCTGGTCGCGCTCCTCCGGCTTTTGCCGCCCGTGCACCAGCCCGACGGTGAGCTCTGGGAACACCTTGGCAAGCCGCCCCGCCATCACGGTCGCGGCCTTCAGGTCGGCCCGCTCCGACTCGTCGATCACCGGATAGATCACGTACGCCTGGCGGCCGGCCGCGCACTCGGCGCGGATGAACTCGTAGATCTTGGGCCGGGCGGCCTCGGTTCGGAGCGCCGTCTTCACCGTGCCGCGGCCGGGCGGCCGGTTGCGCAACTCGGTGACATCCAAGTCCCCGTAGAGGGTCAGCGCGAGCGAGCGGGGGATCGGCGTCGCGGTGAGGAGCAGCACATCGGGGGCGTCGCCCTTCTCCACCAGCGCGGCGCGCTGCTCCACCCCGAAGCGGTGCTGCTCGTCGATCACGGCGAGGCCGAGCCGGTGGAACCGCACCGATTCCTGAATCAGGGCGTGCGTCCCCACCACGAGGGACGCCGTCCCGGCGGCGATGCGCTCGCGCGCCGCCGCCTTCTCCGCCGCCGTGAGGCGCCCGATCAGGAGCTCGGGGGGGGGCCGGAGGCCGAGCGGCTCGAGCAGCCGGGTGAGCGTGGCGAGGTGCTGCTCGGCGAGCAGCTCCGTGGGCGCCATGATCGCGCCCTGGTAGCCGTTCTCCACCGCGAGTAACATCGCGAACAGCGCCACCACCGTCTTTCCCGTGCCCACGTCGCCCATCAACAGCCGGTGCATGCGCAGCGGCGCCGTCATGTCGTCCGCGATCTCGCGGATCGCCCGGCGCTGGTCGGCGGTGAGCTCGAACGGGAGATGCTCTTTGAGCCGGGTCGTGAGCTCTTTCTTGAGGGTGAAGGTGATGCCGGCCCGCGCGCGCTTGGCGAGGGCCCGGGCGCGCGCCTGCACCAGCTGCTGGTCGAACAGCTCGTCGAACGCGAGGCGCCGGCGCCCCCCCTCCGCTTCGACGACGTCGCGCGGGCGATGCACGGCGGCGAGCGCGGTCTTGAGCTCCGGGATCCCCACGGCGGCGCGCAGCGCGGCGGGGTGCGGGTCGGTCACCAGGGCGAGCAGCGTGTCCAAGTGCTGCTGGACGAGGCCGCGAATCTGGCGGTGCGTGAGGCCTTCGGTGGCGGGATAGACGGGGAGCACCAAGCCGCGCTCGGGCGCGGCTTCGCCCTCGTCGGCGAGGATCACGAACTCGCGCGGCACGAGCTGGCGGCCGTGGTAATAGCGCACCGGCCCCGTGACGAGCAGCAGCTGGCCCTTCTTGATCTGACGCTCGAGGAACGGCTGCCCCGGCCAGGCGCACTCGAGCGGTCCGCTGTCATCGCGCAGCACGGCCCGGAACACGCGCAGCCCGCGACGCGTGGGCAGCACCCCGGTGGTCACCACCCGCCCAACGCAGGTCACTTCGGCGCCGACGTGCGCCCGGCCGAGCGGCGTGACCGTCGTGGCGTCCAGGTAGCGATGCGGCGCGTGATACAACAGGTCGCCGACGGTGCGAAGCCCTAGCCGGGCGAGCGCTTCGGCCCGCTTGGGGCCGACGCCCTTCAGGTACTTGACCGACGTATTCAGCTGCAGGGTGGACACCCGCGTCACTCGCCGACCAGCCGGCGCGCGAAGCGCCCGGCCTCGAAAACGTCCAGATCCTCCACACCCTCCCCTACTCCGAGGAACCGGATCGGCACGCGCACCGCACGCTCGAGCGCCACCACGCCGCCGCCCTTCGCGGTGCCGTCGAGCTTGGTCACGATCAGCCCCGTGAGCGGCACCGCCGCCGCGAAGGCGCGCGCCTGGTGCACGGCGTTCTGCCCCACGGTGGCGTCGAGCACCAGCAGCGACTCGTGTGGCGCCCCCGGCTGCTGCTTCGCCGCGACGCGCACCACCTTCTTCAGCTCTTCGAGCAGCCGGGCCTCGGTGTGCAACCGCCCGGCCGTGTCCACGAGCACCGTATCGACGCCGCGGGCGCGCGCCGCCGCGATCGCGTCGAACACGACCGCGGCCGGATCGCCCGTGCCGGTCACGCACGGCACGCCCAACCGCTCCGCCCAGATCTGGAGCTGGAGCGCCGCGCCTGCGCGGAACGTATCGGCGGCTGCGAACAGCACCGGCCGCCCGGCGGAGAGGAGGCGATGGCCCAGCTTCGCCACGGTCGTCGTCTTGCCCACGCCGTTCACGCCGAACACGAGAATCACGGTGGGAGGCTTCGTGGCCCGGGCCAGGGCGCCAGGATCACCGCCCGGGGGACCCTCCCCGAGGGCGGCGACCACGGCCTGCTCGAGCGCATGACGGAAATCGCCGTCACCGGC